>CAZUTK010000037.1:0-6250 GCA_964623265.1 uncultured bacterium
CCAGGCGCCGGTCTTTTCGAGGATGCCGTGTTCCGTCCCCAGGTCAATGATGTCGTTCAAACGGGAAATGCCGGATCCGTACAGGATGTCGAATTCCGCTTCCTTGAAAGGCGGCGCAACCTTGTTCTTCACTACTTTGACGCGGGTGCGGTTTCCGATGACCTCCGCGCCTTCCTTGATGCTGGCGATCTTGCGGATGTCCATCCGGATCGTGGAGTAGAATTTCAGAGCGTTGCCGCCTGAGGTTGTTTCCGGACTGCCGAAGAGCACTCCGATCTTCATCCGGATCTGATTGATGAAGATGAGTGCGGTTTTCGATTTGGAAACGGTGGCGGTCAATTTGCGCAGAGCTTGGGACATCAATCGAGCCTGCAAACCCATATGCTGATCGCCCATCTCGCCTTCGATCTCCGCTTTCGGAACCAATGCGGCGACGGAATCAATGACGATCAGATCCATCGCTCCGGAGCGGATCAGCGTATCGGCGATTTCCAGAGCCTGTTCGCCGTTATCCGGCTGGGAGACCAGAAGATTGTCAATATCCACGCCTAGTTTCTTCGCATACGCGGCGTCCAGAGCGTGTTCCGCATCAATGAATGCGGCGTACCCTCCCCGCTTCTGCGCTTCCGCGATGATGTGTAGCGCCAGGGTCGTTTTGCCGGATGATTCCGGCCCGAAGATTTCGATCACTCTGCCGCGCGGGATGCCTCCCACGCCCAGAGCGTAATCCAACGATAAAGATCCGGTCGGGATCGTTGACACCTTCGCGCGCGCGGATTCATCTCCCAAACGCATTATGGAACCCCGACCGAATTGCTTGTCAATTTGGGTGATCGCCAATTCCAGCGCTCTTGATTTTTCAGCGGACTCAGAGGTCATCGCTGTCTCCTCGATGATTTATTGTGATTTCAGAAATACCGGGGCTCTATTCTCTCTTTCTACTGAATTCGTGGCTGCTCAACGGCGAATATTTTGCGCCGCCGGGACCCAGCTCGCTCTTAAATAGAATCAGGCGATCCGCTTCCCAACGCACGGATGGAACAGCCCGCGAAAGCTCCTGATAACGATCCTGCAGAGGCTGCTCCCACCTCTCACCTTCCAGGCGGGCGAGCGTCAAATGGCTCTGAAAGGGTCTCTTTTCCACCGGGAAACCCAAAGGGCGCAGCTGCTCTTCCACCTCTTGTTGCAGCCTCTTCAGTTCATCTCCTCCGGCAACCCCCACCCAGAGCACTCGGGGAGCCGAAATCCTGGGAAAAGCCCCCAAATCCGCTAACGTCAGGTCAATAGGTTGATATTGCTTCACCACTTGCTCGAGCACGGAAGCAATCTCCCGCTGCTGTTCGGACGTGATCTCATCCAGGAATTTCAAGGTGAGATGCGCGCCTTCCGGACGAGTCCAGCGCGCACGCGGCATCCAGGTGCGCAGCGTTTTCTGGAGTTCCGCGATCACTCGGCGGGCTTCCGGCGATAAATCCAGCGCGATAAAACTTCTCAAGCATCACCCCAAGAGCGGCCGATTCCGCGGTTGCGTTCAGTAAAAATTTAAAATACAAATAAAAAGAAGTTTTGTCAAGCTACAAATATAATTCCTTCTCTCTGATTCTTTTCTTAAAATGCTCCAATATTTTTCAAGGAATCAAAAATCAGCTTCAGCGCCGCCGCCGCGGCTCGCCTGCGGTTGACATCCCGATCGCCGGAGAAGATATACCTTTGCGCGGTTGTCGTCCTCGCATTCGCCGCAGCGATGAAGGTCAAGCCCACAGGTTTTTCTGCAGTTCCGCCAGCTGGTCCAGCGATTCCGGTTACAGAGACCGCCAGTTGCACCGAACTGCGTTTCAGCAAGCCTTGCGCCATTGCGACGGCGACCTGCTCGCTGACGGCGCCGTATTTTTCGATGATTTCAGGCGGCACGCCAAGCAACTCTACTTTGGCTTGGTTAGAATATGCTATGACGCCTCTTTCGAAATAAGCGCTGGATCCAGGCACATCGGTCAACTGACGCGCGATCAATCCGCCGGTGCAGGATTCCGCTACAGCAAGCGTGACGCCGGAAGCGAGCGCCCGTTTCCCCACTGCCTCTGCCAACGTCTGCGAACCGTAAGCGTAGAAATGATCCCCCAAATCCGGCATTAAAAGAGCTTCCGCTTGATCCAAGCGTCGCAGATTCTGCGCGGCGTCTGCTCCGCGGGCAGTGAGCTTGAGATCCACTCCGAAATGGCGGGGTAAGAACGCCACCTCGACCAGCGATGCGGCATCATGCAGACGGGTCAAACGCCGCATCAAAAACGACTCGCCGATGCCGGTGGTGCGTAAGACTCGGACTGATAAATTCCCTCCCAATCCAATCTCTAAAAGCCGCGGCAGGACGTAGCGCGTCGCCATATTGCGCATTTCCAGCGGCACGCCGGGTAAGGCAAACCACTCCACCCCTTCTCGAATGTAATGGATTCCAACGGCGGTTCCATCGGGGTTGGGAATTATCCGGGCGCCGACAGGGAATTCCGCCTGGTTGCGGGATTCCTCAGGGAATGGAAAACCGCGCCTCTCAAATCGCTCTTTGACCTCCTCCAGCAGGTCATCCCGCAATTCCAGCCTGTCCTGAAAAAACTCCACCAAGCAGGGTTTGGTCAGATCGTCGGGCGTGGGTCCCAACCCGCCGGTGATGATCACCGCATCAGCTCTCCCCGCCGCCGCGCGAAGTGCGGCGAGAATCGCTTCCCGACGATCGCCGACAACAGTCTCCCATCCGACGGAAACGCCGGCATCGGTCAGCATCTCGCCTAAAAAAGCCGCATTTGAATTGACGACTTGACCCATCAAGATCTCGTCGCCGATCGTCAAAATTTCGACCATCATCCCCGAACGACGAGGTTCTCCGGATTCAATCCCTTCAGGCTTTCCGGCACAAACCTGCCATCCTTGCGGATCAGCTTGTCGTCGAAATAGATCTCCCCTCCGCCCATCTCCTTCGTCTGGATGCAGACCAGATCCCAGTGAACCGCCGAACGATTTCCGTTGTCCGCTTCGTCCTCGTACGCGTTGCCCGGGGTGAAATGGAAGCTCCCGTTGATCTTCTCATCGAAGAGGATGTCGTCCATTGGCTGCTTGATCATGGGGTGCAGCCCCAGAGCAAACTCGCCGATATAGCGGGCGCCCGCATCGGTGTCTAAGATTTCGTTCAGCTTCTTGGTGTTGTTGGCGCTGGCTTCGACGATCTTGCCTTTCTTGAATACAAACCGCACGTTTTCGAAGGTGAAGCCGCGCTGCGTGGAAGGCGCATTGTACTGCAGTACGCCTTCGACGGAATCCTTCACCGGCGCGGTGAAGACTTCGAGATCGGGTATATTCAGATGCCCGTCGCACTTGACGGCGGGAATGCCCTTGATGGAGAACCGCAGGTCGGTGCCGTTGCCGCGGATGTGGACTCGATCGGTTTTGTTCATCAGCTTTACCAACGGATCCATGGCGCGGGATGCCTTCTTCCAATCCACTCCAGTGCAGACATCAAAATAAAAATCTTCAAATGCGTCAGTGGACATCTTCGCCATCTGCGCCATGCTGGGTGTCGGCACGCGCAGAATGACCCAACGAGTATGACGCACCCGCTGTTCCAAGTGCACCGGTTTCAGCCAGAGCTTTTCATAAAGCTGGATTTTCTGCGCGGGGACATCGGAAAGCTCTTTGGAATTGATCAGCCCGCGGATGCCGATCCAGGCGTCCATCTTCTTCATTCGTCCCAGTTCATATTCGGCGATGATTTGCAACTGCTTTTCGCTGCAGTTCATAAATAGATCCCGTTGCAGACGCTGAGTCTTCTGCGTGAGAAAGGGAATCGCCTTAACGGCGTAAACCTCCCGGAGGATGGCTTGCACCATTTCGGTCGGCGCATCCGTGAACTCAATCAATATCTTCTCACCCTTTTTCAAAGCGGTGGAGTAGCGGATCAGCACTTTCGCCAGCTTTTCATATCGCGGATCAATCATGAAAACCTCAGCTGATGGTGGAATGTTGTGATTCTGTATTCGTTTGTTTTATCAGATGTTCTCCCCGTGAATCATGCTTCTGCGGTTCAGTATCCGCCTTCCTCCAATTTTACTTTCCCTTTGAAGACGGTATAGACGTATGTCGTGTAAGCGATCACCAGCGGCATCCCGATCAGGGCGATGATGAGCATCGTCTTCAGAGTCAGCGCAGAAGAGGATGCGTTGTATGCCGTCAGGCTGTAATCGAGTCCCAGACTGGAAGGAACGATCCGCGGATATAAACCAACCGCGGTTAACCCTAAGAGGCAAGCGATCGCCAGAGATGAAGCGAGAAATGCGCTGAAGTATCGTCCGGCGCGCGCGCGGATCGGGATTAAAATGATGGACGCCAACAGCAGGATGAGCAGGATCCAGAAGAGGGGTTTCGAAGTGATGCCTTGAAAAACGTGCGGAGCGGCGAAGACTGTCCAGAACGTGACGATCACCCAGAGGATGATGAAAACCGCCCAGCCTCCGACCGCCCAGGCAGTCATGCTCTTCTGCAGTTCGCCCTCGGTTTTCATAGTCAGATACAGAGCACCGTGCATCACCAGAGTCACCAGGCTGAAGATCCCGATCAGGATCGCATAAGGATTCAGAAGACCGAGAAATGTGCCCGCCCACATTCCCCCGGCGTCAATCGGCACGCCGCGGATGATATTCCCAAGCGCTACTCCGAAGAGCACCGCCGGCAATAGACTTCCCAATCCGAAAGCGAGACTCCAGAAGCGTCGCCACTGCTCAGCCAGAATTTTGCCGTGAAATTCCAGCGAAACGGCTCGCAGAATCAGCGCCGTCAGCAGGAGAAACAGCGCGAGATAAAATCCGCTGAAGACGGTGGCGTACACCGGTGGAAAGGCGGCGAACAACGCGCCACCGCCGGTGATCAGCCAGACTTCATTGCCGTCCCACACCGGACCAATGGCATTCATCAGAATCCGCTTCTCTCGGAGATCCCGGCGGAAAAGGGAAAGCACCCCCACGCCTAAATCAAAACCGTCCAGGATCGCGTAACCGATGAGCAGCACCCCCACCAGCAGAAACCAGGTCGCATTCAGATCCATCTCAGTGTTCCTCCGCACTGACAGACAAATCGGCGCTATTGTTGACGATCCGCACGGAGAGGAAGATCCAGATCGCCAGCAGCGCCAGATAAATCAAGCAGAGCAGAATCATAGAGAAGAGGATTTCGCCGGCGCTGACCGTTACGGAAGCCGCATCGGCGGTGCGCAGGACGCCGTAAACGATCCAGGGTTGTCTGCCGACTTCCGCGGCGGTCCAGCCGAAGAGGCAGGCGGCTACAGGCAGCGGGATCGTCAGGATCAGCAATTTCAAGAACCACTTTCCTCCATCCCACAGCTTTTTGCGAATCAGCTGCAGGGTTCCCCAGCCGGCGACAGCGATGAAGAGAAAGCCCAGCGCCACCATATTGTGAAAGGAGACGAAAGAGAGCCAGAGAGGGGGAATTTCGTCCACCGGAAATTCGTTGATCCCTTGGATGTGGGCGTCAATGGTGCCGAATGCCATCCAGCTAAGAAGACCCGGAATTTCAATCGTCGCCTTCAGTTCCGGCGGCGGTTCGATGGTGGGCACGGCGAAGATCACCAGGGGTGCAGCGCTGCGGCTGGCATACAAGCCTTCGATGGCGGCGAACTTCGCCGGCTGCGTCTGCGCGACCTGCTGCCCATGCATATGTCCGAACGGGACGACATTCAGCAGGGAGACGACCAATCCCAGCGGCAGAATGATGCCAAGCGCACGCTTCGACATCTCTACATTCATCCTGCGGAGGATCATATAAGCGCAGACGCCCGCCATAAAGAAGATCCCCGCTGTCAGGGCGGCGTCCATCGTATGCAGGAAACGCACCACGGTGGAAGGGTTGAAGACGGCTTCGTAGAAGCTGGTCAGTTCGGCGCGGCCGTTGCGGATGGTGAATCCCGCCGGCGTCTGCTGCCAGGAATTGGCGACCAAGATCCAGAAGGCGGAAATCGTCGCGCCAACCGCCACCATCAGCGCAGAAAACCAGTGAACGAAGCGGGAGACCTTCTTGCGTCCGAAGAGGTAAAGCCCCAGAAAACCGGATTCAAGGAAGAACGCAAAAACGCCTTCGGCGGCGAGCGGCGCTCCGAAAATGTCTCCGACGAATTTGGAATATTCCGCCCAGTTGGTGCCGAACTGGAATTCCATCACGATTCCGGTGGCGACACCGACCGCGAAGGCGACGG
>CAZUTK010000037.1:6276-17113 GCA_964623265.1 uncultured bacterium
ACAATTTGGCGATGTTGACATACGTTTCATCCCGTTTCCACCAACCCAGCGTTTCAAAAAGCACCAGCAGCCAGGCTAACCCGATGGTGATCGACGGAAAGATGAAATGAAATCCGACCGTCAACGCGAATTGCCAGCGAGCTAGGAGAATAGCGTCCATACTTCACTCGCGATCATAGGGTAAGATTTGATTTTGGATGCGAAACCCTGCTGCTCGAGCCGTTGCTTCAAAATAAGCAGTGAGAAGGGAACTTTCAAGCTCAAAGGGAGCTTTTTTCTTTGCAAGTCGCAAGAATCGGAATTTGCTTGATGGGTAGGGTTCCATACAAACGAAGAAAAAGATAAAAAAGAAACCGCCGGATGCTTCCGATTGAATCGCACCCGACGGCATTTTCGTTATAGGTGATTTCAAGCCACCGGATTGTCATGTGCCGGCGCTACACCGTGCACTCCAAAAGACAACCCCTTCGCCCGTCGCGTCACCTGCACGACGGAACCGCTGGGGAAATGACCCCTCAAGATCTCCTCGGCGATGGGGTCTTCGATCAAGCGCTCCACGGAGCGGCGCAGAGGACGCGCTCCCGTTTCGATGGAATATCCTTCGTCGCAGATGAGCTCTTTGGCGCCGCGGGTCAATTCGATTCTGATCCCGTGTTCGCGCAGGCGTTCGTTGATCTCTTCGATGTAAATTTCCAGGATTTTCATGATATCGCGGCGATCCAGCATCCGGAAGACGATGATCTCATCCACCCGATTCAGGAATTCGGGACGAAACAGCCGCTTGACGGCTTCCCGCATTTTGTTCGCAACGACTTTCTGATCCGGGCCCTTGGAATCTTTGGTGAACCCGTATGTGGCGGCTTGCGTCGCTTCGCGGGTGCCCAGATTCGACGTCATAATCAGAATGGTATTCTTAAAGTCTACTTTTCTGCCGGACCCATCAGTCAGTTCGCCGGAATCCAGAACTTGAAGCAGGATATTGAAGACGTCCGGATGCGCCTTTTCGATTTCATCCAACAGCACGACGGAATAGGGTCGGCGCCGGACGCGCTCGGTCAACTGTCCGCCTTCATCGTAGCCCACATATCCCGGAGGAGCGCCGATGAGCCGGGATACGTTGAATTTCTCCATATATTCCGACATATCAATGCGCACCAGCGACTGCTTGTCTTCAAAAAGATATTCCGCCAGAACCTTCGCCAGTTCCGTTTTGCCCACGCCGGGAGGACCCAGAAAGATGAAGGAACCGATCGGCCGATTGGGATTCTTCAATCCGGTTCGCGTGCGGCGGATGGACCGGGAGATGATTTCGATAGCATCTTCCTGCCCGATGATGCGGGTGGAAAGATTTTCGCGCATCTTGAGCAGTTTTTCGCCTTCCGAAACGGCGACTTTAGACACCGGAATGCCCGTCATCATGGACACGACCACCGCGACGTCCTCTTCGGATACCGCGATCGGGGACGGAGATTCATTCTTCTGCCATTTTTCCCGTTCCGCCCGCAGGCGAGCTTCCAGCTGCAACTTCTGATCGCGCAACTTGGCGGCTTTCTCGTATTCCTGCTGCTTGACCAGCTCTTCTTTCTGTTGACGAATCTTCTCAATTTCAGCTTCCAGTTGGCGGATTTCAGGAGGGACGACGATATTGGAAATCCGCATCTTAGAACCGGTTTCGTCTAAAACGTCTATTGCTTTATCCGGCAGATACCGATCGGTGATGTATCGTTCGGACAGAGTCACCGCCGCTTCGATGGCTTCCTGCGTGTAGGTGATGCCGTGATGTTGCTCGTAGCGCTCTTTCAAACCCATCAGAATCTCAAGTGTCTCCTCCGTCGTAGGCGGATCCACCATCACTTTCTGGAAGCGCCGTTCCAGTGCTCCGTCCTTTTCGATGGTTTGGCGGTATTCATCCAGAGTCGTGGCTCCGATGCACTGCAGTTCCCCGCGAGCCAGCGCGGGCTTGAACATATTGGACGCATCCAGCGAACCGGAAGCGGATCCGGCGCCGACGATCGTGTGCAATTCGTCGAGAAAGAGGATGACGTTGCGGTTCTTCTCCAGTTCGTTCATCACCGCTTTGACGCGTTCTTCGAATTGTCCGCGATATTTCGTGCCGGCGACCATGGCGCCCAGATCCAGAGCGACGACCCGCTTATTGAAGAGAATCGGCGAAACTTCGCGGCGAACGATCCGCAACGCCAACCCCTCCGCAATGGCGGTCTTGCCAACCCCGGGTTCGCCGATCAACACGGGGTTGTTCTTCTTGCGGCGGGAGAGAATCTGGCTGACGCGCGCGATTTCCTTCTCGCGCCCGATAATCGGATCCAGCTTTCCTTCCAGCGCCAGCTTGGTCAAATCCCGCCCGAAGTGATCGAGTACCGGAGTTTTCGATTTGTCTTTCTCTTTGGGGGATGTCGCTTCTTTGGCGGTGTCGCCTTTCAGGATGGAATCCAGTTCGCGCCGAATGTTGTCGTAGGTGATGCCGAAGCTCTGCAATACTTGCGAAGCAATCCCCTCTTCTTCTTTGGTCAAAGCCAGCAGAAGGTGTTCGGTGCCGATGATTTCGCTGTTGTAGTTCTTTCCTTCGATGTAAGAAACCTTGAGAACCCGCTCCGCTCGTTTCGTAAAGGGAATATTGCCGATCTTCATCGTGGCGCCGCTGGGCTCGATGAATTCCTCGATGGATTCCCGCAACTCCTGCAGTTCGCAGCCCAGGTTCTTGATGATGGTGATCGCCAAACCTTCAGAGAGCCGCAGAAGCCCCAGCAGGAGGTGCTCGGTATCTATGTAGTCATTGCCCAGCCGCAGAGCCTCTTCGCGGGCGTGCTGGATGACCTGTTGTACTCGGATGGAAAACTTGTTGTTCATATTCCCTTCACCCTCACGGGCTGTTATTCCGCTTCTTTCAAACCTGAATCGTTCGCGAAATCGCGGTTCTCCGTCTAACGGGATGCGGTGAGACCGACGGCGTTCAAATCCTCATGCGACAACTGAATGGCTTTGCCGTCCTGCAGTTTCAGGATCCGATCGCACCTCAACGCGAATTTCAGATCATGTGTCACAATAAGAAAGCTCAACGATTGTTCCCGCCCTAATTCAAAAATCAAATCCTGCAAATTTTTCGCGGTGTCGCGGTCTAAATTCCCCGTCGGTTCGTCTGCCAGGATCAGCGGGGGATGGTTCATCAGCGCGCGCGCCAGCGCAACCCTCTGCTGTTCGCCGCCGGAAAGCTCGCCGGGTTTGTGATCGAGCCGTTCGGACAGCCCGACGCGGTTCAGCAATTCAGCAGCGCGCCGGCGATGATTCTCTTGATTCCCCCCTCGAATCAGCCCCGCCAGAAGAACATTCTCCAATGCTGAAAATTCAGGCAGAAGATGATGAAATTGAAATACAAAACCGATGATTTCGGCGCGGATCCGCGCCATCTCTTGTTGTGCTTTTCCGGATCCCGCCCAAAGCTTGATGCCATCCAGGACAATTTCGCCGCGGGTAGGGCGGTCCAGAGCCCCGATCAGATGCAGCAAGGTGGACTTCCCCACTCCGGAGGGCCCGACGATGGCGACGGTTTCATTTTTACCGATCTCCATCTCCAGCCCGCGCAGCACCTGGAGTTCCTTCCCCCCCAGAAAATAGCTCTTGTGGAGATCACGGACGGAGACGAGGTTCACCATACAGCTCCGAAGTTGCCCATTCGTCGCGGAACCTTGGAATCTTTGACTCTTCTCCGTTTCGCGTCCTGTATAAATAATACGGGTGAATAATACAGATTCCAAGGATAAAATTCAAGGAAATTGTTGACTCCTTCAACCCTTCCGGAAAACGGAGTGCAGATCTGGTAACAATCGGTCATTCGTATCGAATCGCATCCACGGGCACCAGGTGAGCCGCCTTGTTCGCCGGATAAACGCTGGCCAGAAAACAGAGCGCCAGCGCGGCGGCGCCGACGGCGAGAAAATCCGTTGCTTTCATCAAGATCGGCAATTCGCTGAGAAAATAAACATCGGGAGGCAGGGAAAAGAAGTGATAGCGGATCTGCAGCATGCACAAGCCCCAGCCGATGATCGTTCCCAGAACGGATCCAATGACGCCCACCGCCAACCCTTCGTAAAGAAAGATGCGGCGGATCCCCGCATCGGTCGCCCCCATTGACTTCAGTACCCCGATCTCCTTCTTCTTCTCGAGCACGACCATAATCAGGGAGGATATAATATTGAACGCCGCAACGATGATGATCAACGACAGCAGGATGAACGTCATCCATTTCTCGATCTTCATCCAGTTGAAGAGATTGCGGTGCATCTCATACCAGGTGCGCACGTGATAGGGATATTTCAGAGTCTTTTGGATTTCTTCCTTGACGATCCCGGCTTTGTCAAAATCATTCAGCTTGATCTCCAGGCCGGTGACACGATCCTGCATGCGGAAGAGATCCTGCGCCTCCGGAATGGCAATATACGCGAAGACATCGTCGTATTCATAGAGTCCCGTTTCGAAGATCCCTGCCACGATAAACTGCTTCGCTCGAGGCTGGATGAAGGGTCCCGCGCTACCCGGACTGAAGAGGACGACGGTATCCCCCAGAGTCGAATAGAGCCGATCCGCGAGATAGCGCCCTAACACAATGCCGGGCAAATTCTCCCTGCCGGTCACATCCACCCGCCCCAGATGAAGCCCGCCGGATACGATTTTTTCCGGCAGATCGGATACATCCGCGAGACGCCGCGGATCCACGCCCCGCACGATCACGCCTTCGGTATTGCCGCCTTCGCGGATCAACCCCTTTTCCATAATATACGGCGCGATGCCGGATACATAGCGCAACCCGGTAAACTCTTTTACCAGCGAATCCGCATTGTTGATCCCGGTTTCGCCGTAGGTGCCGATGCGGATGTGAGCGTCCGCGCCGATGATGCGGCTGCGCACCTGCGTTTCGAAGCCGTTCATCACCGAAAGGACGATGATCAGCGCCGCAACGCCGATCGTGACACCGGCGATGGAGATATAGCCGATCAGCGAGATGAATCCCGTCCTGCGCTTGGACTTCAGATATCGGATGGCGATGAAGAGCTCATAGGACATATTTTTTGTTATAAAACGACGATGGAAATCGGCAATTTTGCTGTGCGCTTAGAATTAGGATTATTCGCCAGACTGCGCCAGCAGATGCAACGCCATTTTCGCGTTCTTCGCCGCGGCGCCCATATGACAGTTGTTCATAAAGATCACCGTGCGGCGCGCCTTCTTGGCGATTTCCCGGATCCGAGGAATCCACTCTTGCAATTCAGCTTCACTATATTCGTAATCGTAACGCTTGCCGCCATCCGCACCCCACCAGGCTGCAGCATTGCGCCCGTGGAAGCGGACATATCCGAAGCCGTTGGTTGCTTCAGCTGTAGGAACGGGTAGATTCGGCAGCGGAGGCAAATCCACGTTCACAAATCCCAGCCGATGATTCGCCAGCGAAGCGAAGACCACCGGCTTGAACCAAGACATATGCCGAAATTCGAGAAACAGCGGCTCCTCGAGTTTCCCCCAGAAATCTGCCAGGCGCACCAGGTAACTCCGCGCTTCCGGACTGTCCTTGAATGAATACGGGAACTGCGCCAAAAACCCCCTCAGCATTCCTCTTTCTTTTAACGGTTCGACCGCTTGCAATAGTTCCTGAATGGAGGCTACCGGCTGCTCCCGCTTGTGCGTCACCTCCTGATGCAATTTCAGATAAAAACCAAAATGATCCGGAACCCGCTCAGCCATCCCAGCGAAGACCCTCGGTTTCGGGATGCCGTAATACGTGGAATTAACTTCCAATACGCTAAAATGCCGAGCATAATACGTCAACATCTCCCCGGGTTTGATTCCCTGAGGATAGAATATCCCCACCCAGTCGCGGAAGTAGTAGCCGGAGGTGCCGACTTCGATGGTCTTATCCTGATCGCCGCTTTGGGACGCTGACATTGGGACGAGCGAAATTTGTCATTTGTTTATGCGACCTCAGGTGAATATCCAGCGTGGAGGTGCGGCGGATGATATGCTCGCCGAATTTCTCGCGTAGAGTATCTAACGCCGGGTAGAGCTGGCTCTCTTTATCAAAGAGATCCAGTTGTCGGGCGTTGCGGCGCACCAATCCGGAGACCGATACCCCCAACAAACGGACCGGAGTCTCGGTGAGATAATGCTCTTCGAACAGCCGCCAGGCGACTTTGAAGATGTCGTTTTCGTCGTTGGTGGCGTGCTTCATAGAACGCTGATGCGATATGGTGCTGAAATCGCCGTAGCGGATGGTGATCGTCACCGTCCGGCCGGCGTAATCGCCTTCACGCAGGCGCCGCCCCACCATCTGCACCAGCGAAAGCAGATAGCCTTTCAGCTTCTCCGGATCGGCGGTATCCTGGCTGAAGGTGCGGGAATGCCCGACGGACTTATCATCGGGACGTTCGTCTTCGCGGACGACTTCCCAATCCAACTCCCCTCGCACGATCTCCTGCAGCCGTGTGCCGTTGATGCCGAACCGTTTGTAAAGGCGTTTGGGATCCGCTTTCGCCAGCTGCCCGACGGTGAGGATCCCCATTTCGTTCAAAGCGGCTTTCAATCGCCTGCCTATGCCGGGAACTTCTTCCACCGGCAGCGGAAAGACCACACGCTCGATATCTTCCTTCCGGATGATCGTCAGCCCATCCGGCTTGTTCAAGTCCGTCGCCAGCTTCGCGAGGATGCGCGTGGGGGCGATGCCCACGGAACAGGTCAAATGCAATTCATCGCGCACGCGCTCTTTCAGCCGTCTGCCGATCGCTTCCGCTCCACCCCAATATTTCAGCACACCGGTGATGTCCGTGTAGGCTTCATCAATAGACGACGGTTCCACCCGGTCGCTGAAGTCATTCATGATTTCCACCACCCGTCTGGAGATCTCCAAATAGGCGTATCCGCGCGTGCGCACGAAGATCGCGTGCGGACAGAGGCGCTTGGCTTCGCCGATGGGCATGCCGGCGCGCACTCCGAAGGGGCGGGCTTCGTAGGATGCCGACGTCACCACGGAGCGATCCTTGCCGGGGATGCCGCCGACGATGACCGCTTTACCGCGCAAAGATGGATCCCGAAGCTGCTCCACGGACGCGAAGAACGCGTCCATATCCAAGTGGAGGATAGTGGAGGATCGAGCCATATACTCACAGATTCAGAGAATCCGATATTCGGACTCCGTGAATAGATAGACGACGCTTTAAATTAAGTCGCCGAAATCAAATTCAATCCCGTCTTTTCGTTTTGTGTAATAAATGATCTTAATTTTTATCTTCTCGGGCAATGCAGATTTTTCTTTATAAGTGATCGGCTTGATGGAAACCGGAGTGTTACCAATATATCCATCAACTCCGATCGCTTCTTCATGAGGATCAGCAAATCTGTAACTTGTTCCTACGAGTTCAGCAGCCTTTTTCAAAATCGGTTCCTGCAATCTTAATCCTATGAATGTCTTGACGAGGACGAGGTCTTTGACCCATTGTCCGACCATTGGTTTATCTATCCCGTTCAATTGCTTCTTTAAACATTCGAGCATTTTAATAATCTTCTCAACCGCAGCATCTATCTTACCGGGATTTTTACCTATATACCAATTTTGCCATTCGTTGAGAGTGCTCCCTTGAAACTCACGAATTAGTTCAGACAATTGCCCTACGACTCGAGGCGCAGTTCCCTTCGCATAATAATTTGCAAGATTGATCAAAGGTGAAACATATTTTGGAAATACAGGAACTTCAGCATCAAGGGTTCTCCTAATTTCTTCATTCGTGATTTTGATTTTCACACGATCTCCACAATTGATTTTTCAGCATAAGAAACTTTTCTTTATATTTGTAGGCAAACGAAGTATCCACGTCAACCAACCCAGATTTCACTAAGTGAGAGTTGATAAAAGTTTTGTTCCAGAGATATAGGTAGCAAAGCAACCTGCCCTCACGGTCATATTTGTGCTGATCGAATTTTAAAAATACCTTTTGACCGGCCGTCCTCTCTTGCAGGAATTGAACGGCTTCCGATTCTTGATCGCGTTTCTCGCGGATACCCAACAATCGAATTCTGATTCCATTGTCAAGAACTAGAACGCTGGGAGTGATTATTTCCTTTACCTTGTGATATTGTTGGTTCTCTTTCCTATCACCATTGATTCTCGATCCAAATTGGAGCTTTCTTGGATCCAGTTTCTTATCAAACTTAATTGGATCTTTGAAAATATAGGGTAGCGTTCCGATCGCCCTTGCCGGATCGAATGAAAGTTCTTTTTGTCTTAAGGTTATGATCGTGGTATTCTTGAATATATCCGTCTCCAGTAATCCGACTTTCTTTTTTATCATATCAAGGAAGTCGGCATTAATCTCATATCCGATGGAATTCCTGCCGAGATTCCTCGCAGCCAATGTCGTCGTCCCACTCCCCAGAAATGGATCAAGCACCGTATCCCCAACAAAACTGAACATCTTAATCAGTCGGCGCGGCAATTCCTCAGGGAACATTGCGAGATGCCCGTCCTGCCGCTCGCCGGGAAAGTTCCAATGACCGGTGAAATACTGATTCCATTCTTCCTGCGTCAATTTCGACTGTTCCTTAATAGTTTTTGACACTGCAGGGGGATTTCCGTATTTCTTAAACAACAGAATGAACTCGTAATCAATCTTGAGGATGCCATTACGCGGATACGGGTATGAACCCATAACGGTTGCACCTCCAGTCGTGTGTGTAGTAGTAACCTTCTGCCAGATGACGGCTCCCATGTAATCGAATCCCGCACTTTCGCAAAATTTTATGATTTCCGTTCGAATTGGAATCACCTTATAGCGGCCGTAATAAACGGCTCTGGCGAATTGATCGCCGATGTTAATACACAGGCGACAACCCTTATGCAACACTCTTCTGCATTCATTCCAGACCAGATTTAAGTTATTTATATATTCCTCGTACGTATCGTCGAATCCTATCTGTTTCCCATTCCCGTAATCCTTCAACTGCCAGTAAGGCGGCGAAGTCACCACCAAATGCACCGACTCATCCGGCACTTCTTGCATACAACGGGAATCTCCGATGATGATTTTGTGATTTGTCTTCATCCTCAGTACCTACCTCATTTGCGGGAACAGGATCACATCGCGGATGCTGTGCTGATCCGTGAAGAACATAACCAGGCGATCCAGCCCCACCCCCAGACCGGCTGTGGGCGGCATGCCGATTTCCAGCGCCGTGAGAAAATCTTCGTCCAGCGGCTGCGCTTCCAGATCCCCTTGAGCGCGCAGCTTCGCCTGATCTTCGAATCGGGCGCGCTGATCCAGCGGGTCGTTCAGTTCCGAGAAGCTGTTGCAGAATTCATGACCCGCTAAAAATCCTTCGAATCGTTCCACCAACCCCGCGTCGCTGCGATGGCGTTTCGCCAGTGGCGAAAGTTCGCGCGGGTAGTCCAGCACAAAGCAGGGACCCTCCAGTTTCGGTTCCACTCGCGCGCCGAAGAGCTTGTCGAGCATCTTGCCGCGGCCGACGCTTCCAACCGTAAAATTCAAACCTGCCGCCGCGCACTCCTTCGCTAGATCCGCATCGCACAGATTGCGCAAATCTTGTCCGACGGCTTCGTTCAACAATCCGTAAAATGTATATCTTCGCCAAGGCGGCGTCAGGTCATATTCTTTCCCTTCGTAAGTCAACCGCAGTGATCCGCCGATTTCCCGCGCCAGTCTGCCCATCAGCTCTTCCACCAGCTTCATACAGAAGTGGTAGTCTTCGTATGCGGCGTAAAGTTCCAGCATATTGAACTCTGGATTGTGAAAACGATCCATCCCTTCATTGCGGAAGTCCTTGCCGATTTCATAGACGCGATCAAACCCTCCGACGATCAACCGTTTCAGATACAGCTCATCTGCGATGCGCAGATAGAAATCGCGTTCCAGCACATTGTGGCGGGTGACAAACGGTTCCGCCGCAGCTCCGCCGTAGAGCGGCTGCAGGATGGGGGTATCCACTTCCAGGAAGCCCCATTCTTCCAGAAAACGCCGCAAGATGATCAATATCTTCGCGCGCTTTTCGAAAACTCCCCGCACCTCCGGATTGACAATCAGGTCGAGATACCGCCGGCGATATCGGGATTCCTTGTCGGTGAAGGCGTCGAAGATCTGCCCTTCCTTTTCCTTGACGACAGGCAACGGGCGCAGGTTCTTCGCCAGCAGTTCGAACTCGTTCACCCGGATGCTGACCTCGCCGGTGTGTGTTTTAAAGACAATGCCCCGCACTCCGATCAGATCGCCGATATCGAGCAGCTTGAAGATCTGATACGCTCGATCACCGACGATATCCAACTTCACATAGATCTGAATGCGGCCGGAGGCATCCTGGATGTGAGCAAAGCAGGATTTGCCCATCAGACGCAGAGCCATAATGCGCCCGGCAACAGCGATCATTTCACCGGAAGTCTCCAGTTCAGCGAACCGTTCGAAGATCGCTTTCGACTGATGGGTGCGTTCGAAGCGGTACGGATAGGGTTCGACGCCCAATTCCCGAAGCTGCTGCAATTTTTCCCTGCGGACTCGCAGCAGTTCGCGCAGACTGTGTTCAGCGGCTGATTCCATAAGATTATATATTCAAGAGAAGGTTGATTGCGAAAGCACCTGATGATGATCTGTGAAGATCCGCCCGAAAAGCGGCTTCTCAAGGACTCCTGCTATTGTTTAGTGGATATTGCAACTCCTCATCAGCACTCTGCACTTCTCGATGCACTGGCTGGAATTTCCAGCGCAGCGAATTCGTCTTGTACTGCCATCTTCGCCAGCTTTTCCGCCAGCTCTTCAAAGGTGATCCCCAC
>CAZUTK010000037.1:17123-17953 GCA_964623265.1 uncultured bacterium
GAGGACGCCGCCTGGCACACGCGTTTCCCGTTGCGCGGCGGCTTTGGGTACCAGAGACGTCGCTGTCATTCCGGGAATGGTGTTGACTTCCAGACAGAAGAGTTCGCCGTCTTCCCGCATGCGGAAATCCACCCGGCTGTAGTGGCGGCACCCGAGCGCTTGATGCGCTTTCAGCCCGTGGGATTTCAGCAGAATAAGCGTCTCTTGCGGCAGCGGCGCGGGACAGAGATACTCGGTGCGCCCACGAGTATATTTGGAAAGATAGTCGTACACCCCTTCGTGAGGTTGAATCTCTATCGGCGGCAATGCTTCCGATCCGAGAATGGTCACGGTTAGTTCTCTTCCGGAAATATAGGGTTCCACCATAACATGGTAATGCAAATCAGTGACCTGCTTCAGAGCTTGTTCTAAACCGCTTTCGTCTTTTAATATTGCTAAACCCACCGCCGAACCGGACGCATCCGGCTTGACAACGACGGGATACCCGAAGGAAGATCGGATTTTCTCGTTCGCCGCAGCTGCGTCATCGGAAGGCTGAAGCAACAGTGACGCCGGCGTTAAAACCCCCGCCAGGAGAAACAGCTTCTTGGCATAGGGTTTATGCATCGCCAGAGCGGACGCGAGGGAACCGCTGCCGACAAAAGGAATATTCACCATTTCCAGCGCTGCTTGCAGTCTGCCATCCTCCCCCATCCCCCCATGCAGCATGGGGAACACCAGGTCGGGATGGTGGTGATCCAGGGTTTCCAGCAACGCCGCCAAACGGCGCGGCGTGAATCGCGGCAGATCCGAAAGATCCGGCGGCTTCTCGCCGACGGCTTCGTTGAAGA
>CAZUTK010000037.1:17963-30624 GCA_964623265.1 uncultured bacterium
TGTCCAGCAGAGAGCGCAGTTGCAGGGCGTCCACCCGCGCCGGCACCAGCCGGACGGGATCCATCGGATCCACCTTGTACACTTCATGTCCTCTCGCCGCCAGAGCGTCCGCTACTGCTTCGCCGGAAGCCAGAGATACCCGTCGTTCAGCGGATTCACCGCCGAGCAATACGATGATTTTCATGTTCTACCTATGACTCAGCCAGTTCGACTCGCCGCCCGTTGTCACCAGCATCTGGAGTTTTCAGATTTATACTTTCCACTAAAAGATAAGACGAAAAAGTCGGAATTTCAATCGTTTTTTGCGCATTAGAAGAATCCTACACGGAAATGCTCGAGAGTTTTCAAGCAGAAACAAAAAGCGAAACCGACGCATTCATTCCGCCATCTTATTTTGCTTTTCACAAGAAAAATCACGGTTATCTATTTGAGTCTCGATCATTCAGACAAGGCATCCGGATATCCTCTAAAGCATCCTGCAAAAATCCACTTGCCTTTCCCCGTTCGATTTTCTATATTGTAAAAATTTTCAATCACCGTAACTTCTTCCGAAGAAATAAATTGGCAGAACCTGCGAAGCGGCGCTCCCCCGAGGAACTGGAGCGGGAATGGTTTGAAAACGTATACACCGGCCGAGGCGATTCCATGGCGCAGCTCACCTGGCGAGCCGTTATTATGGGATCGTTTTTAGGCGCATTTATGTCGCTCTCCAATCTCTACATCGGTTTGAAGACGGGCTGGGGTTTGGGCGTCGCTATCACTTCCTGCATCCTCTCATTCGCGATCTGGAAAACTCTGCGCAAACTGCTTCCCCGTCTGGTTCGAACGGATTTCACCATCCTCGAAAACAACGCGATGCAGTCCACCGCTTCGGCGGCGGGATACTCCACCGGCGGTACGATCGTTTCGGCGATTTGCGCCTATATGCTGGTCAACGGCCATCATCTGCCGTACGGATTGCTGACCGCCTGGGTTTTCTTCCTCGCCGTCCTAGGCACCACCATGGCGATCCCTATGAAGCGGCAGATGATCAACATCGAACGTCTGAAGTTCCCCTCCGGAATCGCCGCCGCGGAGACGCTGAAGAGTCTGCATGGAATAGGATCCAGTGCGCACAACCCTGAAGGTGTGGCATCGCCGGAAGCCGGCACCCGTAGCGCAAAGGCTCTCTTTTCCGCCGCGGGCATCGGCGGCATCGTGGCGGTTCTGCGCGACGCGCTGGCGGTCATCCCCGGGCAATACTTTATCTTCGGTTCGCGGCTGGGGCAATATACCATCGCCTTCGACGCCAGCATGATTATGATCGCCGCCGGCGCCATTATGGGCTTTCGTGTGGCATGGTCTATACTCTTAGGCGGCTTCCTGGCTTGGGGGGTGTTCGCACCCTGGATGCATCATTTGGGCGTCATCGAGGAGCTGGGTTACCGCAGCATCGTCTCCTGGACGTTGTGGGGCGGCGCCGCCTGCATGGTGACTTCCGGGTTGCTCTCGTTTTCTCTGCAATGGAAAACCGCTCTAAGGGCTTTTTCCGGTTTGTCGGCGATCTTCGCACGGAAAAGAGCAGCCCGCGATTCAACTCAAGAAGCCATGGACGCCATCGAAGTACCCGGGTTGTGGTTCATTGTGGGGATGACGGTGGGAACCATCGGCGTCGTCTATCTGATCCACACCTTCTTCCACGTCCCGGTCTGGATGGGAATCCTGGCGGTCTTCCTCTCCTTTTTCTTGGCGCTGGTGGCGTGCCGCGCCTGCGGAGAAACCGACACGACTCCAGTAGGAGCGATGGGGAAAATCACGCAGCTGATGTACGGTGCCATTGCGCCGCGGCAGATGAACGTCAACCTGATGACCGCCTGCATCACCGCAGGCGTGGCGGACTCCTCTTCCGACCTCCTGACGGATTTGAAGAGCGGTTATGTCTTAGGCGCCAATCCGCGGCTGCAATTTCTGGCGCAGTTCGCCGGCATATTCGCCGGAACGGCGGTTGTCGTACCGGCATTTTATCTGATCGTTCCCACTGTGGACGTGTTGGGTTCAGATCAATTCCCGGCGCCGGCGGCGCAGGTCTGGGCTTCGGTGGCGAGACTGCTTTCCGACGGGTTCGCGTCGCTGCATGTGACGGCGCGCTGGGCGTTGCTCATCGGGGGCGCGGTGGGGATTCTCATCCCCATCCTCGAACGGACGCTTCCGGAAAAGGCGCGCCGATTCGTGCCATCGGCGATGGGCTTGGGTTTGGCGTGGACGTTCCATTTCTGGTACGCCCTCTCGATGTTCATCGGCGGTCTGGCGGCGCTGATCCTCGAAAAGAAGAAGCCCGCCATTGCTGAACAGTTTACGATCCCCGTCGCATCGGGTATCATCGCAGGCGAAAGTCTGATGGGCATCTTCATCACGCTCCTGGCGGCGATGGGGTGGATTTGAAGATAATTTAAGATTGGAGATTGAAGATTGTTTCAACTATTTGGAAGGATGACGATGTGGACAAAGTTGAGTTTTCGACAAGACTGCTGAATTTTGCTGCGGATGTTATTAAGCTCACGAATCGCCTGAATTCATCCTATACGGCTCACCACCTCACAAAACAAGTGATTCGATCCGCCACATCTATGGGAGCCAACTATGAAGAAGCGTGCAACGCCGAAAGCCGAAATGATTTTGTTCATAAACTGCAGATCGTATTGAAGGAGAGTCAGGAAACGCTTTTCTGGTTGAGACTGATTGAGAAGTCAGAGTTGTTGCCGATCCTCACGGACGAAGACCATCGCATCTTCCTTGAAGCGGCGGAAATCAACTGAATGATCGGAAAATCCGTGCTCACTGCAAAGAAAACAAAATCTTAAATCTTCAATCTCCAATCTGCAATTATATCAAACAATCATCCTTCATTAACCAAAGAGAAATATGCCTGAAATCACCGACTTACAGCTCACCGCCTTCCTGCCGGAGATTCTCCTCGTCGGGGGGCTTCTCCTGCTCGTCATCGCGGAATTGATCCGCAGACGGCGCTCCGCATCCGGCATCGGCTGGGGCGGAATGATCCTGCTGGGACTGCTGCTCTTCGTCGCTCTGAGTGTGGGACAGCGATCCGGTGACTTCCTCTTCGGCGCTCTGGTGGACGACGGCGCGGCGACCTTCTTCAAGGTCTTCTTCTCGCTGGCGACGCTGCTGGCGATGGGCATCTGCCTCTTCACCTTCAAACAGGAGGGTGAACCCTACCTGCTGCTGCTCGCGTCTGTGCTGGGGATGTTTCTGCTGGGGGGGAGCAACGACATCGTGACGCTGATCGTCGCCATCGAGCTGGTCAGCATCCCGTCCTACATCTTAGCCGGCTACCGGCGCGGCGATTCGCGTTCAGCGGAAGCTTCGTTGAAATACGTGCTCTACGGCGCGGTTTCATCAGGGGTGATGATCTATGGCTTCTCGCTGTTGTACGGAATCTCCGGAGCCACCTCCATCCCTGAAATGTCGGCGCATTTCGAGGCGGGTGGTTTTCCACAGGGGCTATTTCTGCTGGCGGTGACGCTGGTGCTGGCGGGATTAGGTTACAAGATTTCGATGGTGCCGTTCCACTTTTGGGCGCCGGATGTTTACGAAGGATCGCCCACGCCCATCACGGCTTTCTTTTCTGTGGCACCCAAAGCCGCCGGTTTCGCGGCGCTCTACCGAATGATGGACGTCTTCGCCGCTCCGGCAGTCTTCGCCGGGCTCGATGCGCGTTTCCTCTTCAGTTTAGCCAGCGCTCTGACGATGACCTTCGGCAACTTAGGAGCTCTGCACCAGACGAACCTGAAGCGACTGCTGGCGTACAGCTCCATCGCGCAGGCGGGCTACATCCTGATGGGTTTCGCCGCAGGGACGTTTGCGGCGTACCAGGCGGTGCTGTTTTACCTGGTGGTCTATCTCTTCATGAATTTGGGCGCCTTCCTGGTGGTGGATGCGGCGAGCCGCGCGCTGGGGGGTGAAGATACGACGCACATCCGCGGGATGGGCAAGACGTCCCCTGCTCTGGCTCTGGCGCTGTCGGTCTTCCTCTTCAGTCTGGTGGGATTGCCGCCGCTGGCGGGGTTTATCGGGAAGTTCTACCTCTTCAGCGCGCTGGTGAAGGAGAATATGTGGGCACTGGCGTTGATCGGAGTGGCGAACAGCGTGGTGTCGCTGGTCTATTACGTGCGCATCATCCGGGATATGTTCCTGCAGGAACCGGAAGGCGAACGCGCGCCGATCCCGATGACTGCGGGGCTGACGGTGCTGACGCTGGCGTTCCTCGCGCCGACGGTGGTTCTGGGGGTGTATTGGGGACCGCTGGCGGGCTGGGTGGCGGCGGCGGTGGGGTAATGGGAAAAGAATCCGCGAAACAAGAAGAGCGACATTCCGGTTCAAGCCGATGTCGCTCTTTTTTGCTCTTCGAGCATATCATCAATAGACCAACCGATCACGTCCCACCAAATATCCAAGCCCTAGTGGACGCACATGATGACACGATACAGCTCATCTTCCGTCAGAGCGCGTCCTAACTTCATTTGCGCCACCTCCTGCAAATCTTCGACGCAGAGGGTGAAGACGGGGGTTTGGGGGGAGGAGGGCATATTCGAGCTTCTATGCAAATGCATCAACGCTAAAATTTTGTTTCTTTGTAGTCCAATGAATAAGTTAAATCATACAAATGAAGCGGATCGTATTGAATATCGGTGTTGAGCAATTTGTTATGTGTTTATTTCAATTTGAACCTTGAAAAGTATTCATCTATCTCAGGTCTTAATTCTATTCCTGCTCTCTCAAAGCAGTTCAACAATTCCGGATATGTTTCATTACCGCCGAGAAAGTCCCAAAATTCCTCTGCGACTTTTAATTCATTATCCAAATCAAGCATGCCTTTTAATGTCCATCTTTCATATGGTTCTGGTTCATATGGATTGTATGGGAAAGCAATATAAGAATACACCTCTGCTGTCGGATATCCCGCTAAATAAATTGCTGCCCATTCCAACAATGTCCTCTTAAAGTCCTTAAAATTGCTGATATTGGGTTTGACAGTTTTTAAATCAAATAAATGAATAGCTCCATCTTTGCCTTTAACAAACAAATCAACCTTTACAGTTTTTAATTTATTCATTGTGCCCTTATTACAAACTTTCCTTATCCTTGCAATCTCATCTGCTTTATTAGGGCTATTTCCGGTAGTTAGTTCATTCATAATACGTTGAATCTCTGTCTGCGCTTGTTCGCTTATCGTATCGCCTACCACAAATTGTTTTTGTGCGACGGGGAAATTTAAGCTTGCGAGCGTTTCTGCCACAGGTTCAAAAATAGAAGTACCAAAAGTAGTATTCAAAGAATGGATGAAAGAAAATAAAGCCATTCTATCTTTCCCGAGTAAACGATAATGAAACGGCATTTTATTTGTTTCTGGTTTATACGATAGGAATTTATTTCTTAGGCTCTCCTTGATAGTATTCTCAACTCTCCTTATTTGTTCTTTTGAAAGAGCCATTCTATATCTCCTTTAGGTGAAAAATTGTTTCCGCATAAGCGGTATCTCTGTCTTTTTCTACTCTGTTAAGAACAGGCCGTTTAAATTTATTAACAATTTTCATGTTAGATAGCACTGCAATTTTAGGATAGAGATTAAATTTATCATTTGCTACTAAGAAAATATCATAATCAGCCTGAAGGTATCTTTTACAGTTATTTAATACCTCTGCTATACTTTGAATGTAGGAGTCTCTTGCCTCTTTCCCCTGCCCCTTGAAAAGATGCCCTATTTCAAATTCATCTTTCCGCTCAAGTCCAAATATCTCATATGCATAAGCATGCTGTTCATGATAAGCGATTAGTCCGACGTAAGGCGGACTTGAAAAAATTCCTCTTATTTTTTGTAGCGATAATATTCTTGCAAGGTCTGGATTTAATTTTTTGGTTTCTTCAAAAACATCAATTGTTCTGCTGTCTCCTATTAAACAAAGTTGCTGGGTCTCAGTTCTTAACTTATCGAACTCTCTAAGACGATTTAAAGTATCTACGGTATATGTCTGCCACCACCCGGTAATAGAAAATATTGGTTTGCAGATTTTTCCATGCTTTTTACAGTAGTAAGTAGTTGTAACAGGTTCTTTCAAAGTAGCCAAATCAGCATGAGTAGTTGCCCTACAAGAGCGTACTGTTCTACTTAAAATAACTGCTAATACTCTTTTTACATCTTCACTGTTTATACTAGTTTTTAATTCGTTTGATAGAAAATCAATTTCTTCTCTCACAGGCAATAAAAACCACTTATCTAAAAAAGCATCATTTCTATCCTGCTTAATTTGAATTTGATATTTTTTTACTAAAGCATGGTAAATATCTAAAAACTTCTTTTCTTTTTCACTGGCATATTTACCCTCGTTGATTTCACCTCTTGCAACTTTTCTCTTATATTCAGGCGACGGAAAATACTTCGTATTGAATTTTGCAAGCTCCAATTGCAGATGCTCTTCAAAATCAATATTATTCTTGGTCTTCTGAAAATCTTTTAGGCGTAATGTTAGTTTATGGATTGAATCAGCAAGTAAAATCAAATTATGTTTCTCTACCTTGATGTTGGTAATTGTTGCATTGAAGGAAGATATATCTATTCCGATGGCGTGCATCCCCATTTCATTAGCCTGAACTAATGTTGTCCCGCTACCGCAAAAGGGGTCTAATACTAAATCGCCTTTATGAAAATAAACTTCTCTTTTAAATTCGTCAGTATGTGTATCAAGAAAATATTCTACCAACTGAGGAATAAACTTTCCTTTGTAAGGATGTAACCTATGAACATGTTTTGTCCTTTCAGCTTCCGTATATTCTACAAAAGACAAGTGCCAATTAAGGTCATCACCTAATATTTTTTTAAATCGCTTTTCTTTATAATTAAGCGAATTATAATAATCCTTTAATTCTTCTGCATTTACTAGTGGATTTCCATTACTGCCATATTTGTTTATTCTTCCATATTGAATCAAATAGGAAATATTTGAAATAGTCACATTACGATTCAAATATTGAGATGCCCATTCGCTGGCTTCTTTTAAATTAAGCAGGTTTTCTTCTTTTTTTCCGAGGAGTGTTAATTGGCACATCATTAGGATTATTCTATTAGCCTTTTTGGTATATGTAGTAGATATTTTTTTGCGCCTTACGGCTCGCGCATCACCTGCATCGCGAAGAGCAACGGAAAAGTGTCTAGTGGAAGCGCCGGTCAAGGGCATGCCATAACTTGTTTTTCCACACCAAATATAATCAACCGTCGTTTAATTGTCAAGTATAAAGTTAAAAAGTCGGCGTTTGAACAGCCCCCCCTACTCCCACGTCGTGATCATCTCTTGGATCTTCTCGCGGTTCAGGATCTTGAATTCCACGCGGCGGTTCTGGATGCGCCCCTCCGTCGTGCCGTCGTCCGCCAGCGGATCCATTTCGCCCAGACCGGTGACCGTGAAGTTGGATCGGTCGAGAGCGGGGAATTTCGCCAGCAGGTAGTCGCGCACCGCGCGGGCGCGCTGATAGGACAGCTCCAGGTTGCGCTGATACGACCCCGTGCTGTCGGCATGGCCTTCGATCAGGATGACGAGGCTCGGGAACCGGGTCAGCAGTTCACCCACGACGTCCAGAGTGGAGTAGTCCTCCGGCTTGATGTCGGCTTTGCCCAGATCGAAGTGCATATTGGACAGCTTCAGCAAACCGGCTTCCAGCTTCGCGAAGGCTTCGTAGTCCGGGTATCCCAGCGGCGCCGCGGCGGGTTGTGAGGTGATACTGCGCCCCCAGGCATCCACGACGGCTTCGGCGGGCGTGTTGGGTTCTAAGTCTATTCCGTCCGGCACTCCGTCCCGATCTCCGTCCAGAGCCACGCCGAGGTTGTTGACGACGGCGCCGTAAGGCGACCCGGGCTCTTCGTCAATCCCATCGGGGACGCCGTCTCGATCCTGGTCGTAGGCAGCTCCGAAGGCGTCCACCCAGGCGCCGGCCGGAGTGCGCGGTTCGCGGTCTATGCCGTTGGGCACGCCGTCCCGGTCGTCGTCCAGAGCCACTCCGCGGGCGTCCACCACCGCTCCGCGCGGCGTCGTCGGCTCCTGATCGAGGTAATCGGGGACTCCGTCCAGGTCGGTATCCAGCAGCTGTCCGAGAGCGTTGCGCGGATACTCGAGCGGCAGGTTGTTCTCGGCGTCCAGCCAGTCGGGGATACCGTCGTGATCCAGGTCACCGGTATTCATCCCCGTGGTGATGGTAAGCCCCGCGAAGACCTGCCAGGGATCGCTGCGCCGCCAGGTTTCATCGGAGCGGCGATCCTGCGAAAGCCCGAAATTCCCACCGAAATCGAGGGAAATCCGCGGGTTGAAATAGTATCGCAGCGCGCCGGTCAACGCCATATAGTTTTCGCGCAGGTAGATGGGGGTTTTCTGCTCGATCAGGCTCTGGAATTCCACCATCCACTGCAGACGGCCGGAGATAAAATAGTCGCTTCCCACGCCGAACATCAGGAGATCCTGGATGGCGCCGTACTGCGTGAGGTAGCCGATCGTGCAGTGCAGATTCGGGAACCCGTAACGATCCTGCAGGCGGAGAGTCTGCAGCCAGCGCAGCTTGACGTCGGATTGGCGGCGGGTGTTCAGGAATGCGAAGCCGGTCACCTTCCGATCCGACGTTCCGAGGATGAAGCCCGCCGTCGCTCCCATCTGATACACGCCGTCGCGGCGCAGCGGGAAGCGGTACTTCACACCGATTTCCTGACTGCCGATTCCCTGCCGCACGTCCACCAGGGTCAGATCCGGATCCATCCCGCGGAAGCGCGAGTAGTAGGCGCCGGAGTAGTAGCCTTCTAAATTGCGGGTCAGGCTGTAGGTGAGCGAGAGCATTCCCAGAGCGACGTTCTCGTTACCGGCGTTCCGGACGTCGTGGCGCAGGTAAAAGCCGTGCAGGGAGATGCCCAGAGTCCCCGTGGGGTTGGTGGGCAGGGTCAACAGATTGATCAAGCCCGATCCGCCGGCGGGCGTGGCGGACGGCTGCAAGGCGAGGGTGCGGCTTTGAGTGGATAAAATGTCCTGAGCATAGAGAGCATTCACGATCAGCATCAGGGCGACGAAGCCGTATCGCAGATACATCTTGATCCTCCGTTACAGCAAAGGATCCGTTCAGGTTGACGAGGATTCGGATCGGCGGGTATAAACCATCCAGAGTCGGCCGGATTTAATGAGCTTTCTTCAGACTCGCCAGACGCGAAATGCCTTCGCGGGTGCCGTCGGGTGTTTGATAAAAATCGTAATCCCAGTGAACCTGAAAACCGTCTTGAACGCTCACCTGTTCCAGGTAATCGCCTCCCACCCGCTCCAGATACCACCCTCCCGGCGCGGAAGGATCATCCGGAGCGGGACGGAAGAGAAACTGCACCTGCCGCTTGCGGGTCCAGACGTCGTCCTGATCATCCAGGCGGGCGATATGATAGATGAGGATCAAGACGTCTTCGGCGGGCGTTTCCCGCGCATCGAAGAAACAGCCGGTCGCTTTGGGATCATAGTCCCGCAATTGTTCGCAAATTTCCAGCGCCAGAGCATCCGGCGAAGGCGGCACCTTTCGGCAGGAGATGGACATCCACGAAACGAAAACCAGAGCGCTGAAAAAGCTGACGCGTACGACAATCCGCGGTCTGAGAGTCATGGCACTGCCTCTCATGGAGTAGTCTATTAATATAAAAAATACTTCTTGATATTTCAAGTCGAAAAGGGATAAAAAGGCTTTCAAGTCGCAGACAAATTTATGGATCGGACTTCCGCGTCGCCGAAAACGAGAGAAGGGAAAAATCACCGTACCCATCGCATTAAGTATAAAATTTTCTTAATTTAACTTGATATTTTTCGCAAAAAAATTATTATATTCTTAATTCGAGCAAATGTTCACAACTGCCGGCAGATCCCGCAGTTGCATCTAAATCCGGTCCTGGTGCGAAACCCGGGAATTTATCAAACGACCGAATCAATATGGAAAAGAAAAAGTATCCTCCGAAACACATGGGATCTATGATGGGTCCCGTGCATTTGTCCGCCTTCGAAAATGCGTTGAAGCAGTTCGATGCGGCGGCGAAAGTGATGAAACTCAGCGACGATCAGATCGCGATGATCAAAGAGCCGCGCCGCGTAACGGAAGTGAAGCTGCCCGTGCGGATGGACGACGGGCGCATTGAAGTCTTCAAAGGCTTCCGCGTGCAGCACAACATCGCTCGCGGACCCGCCAAAGGCGGCATCCGCTTCCACCCCGATGTCAACGTGGATGAAGTGAAGGCGCTGGCGTTTTGGATGACCTTCAAATGCGCCGTGGTGAACATCCCGATGGGCGGCGGCAAGGGTGGCGTGATCGTAGATCCCACCAAACTCTCGCGGGGCGAGCTGGAAAGACTGGCTCGACGCTATATGGCGGAATTGATTGACGTCTTCGGACCGGATCGAGATGTGCCAGCTCCGGACGTCAACACCGGCCCGATGATCATGGGCTGGATGATGGACACGTACTCGATGCACTTTCGAGGCGATTTCATCCCCGCGGTGATCACGGGAAAACCGATCGAGATCGGGGGCAGTCTGGGGCGCGCCATCGCCACGGCACAGGGCATGGTCTTCACCGTGCGCGAAGCCGCCAAGAAGCTGAAAATCAACTTGAAGGGAGCCACGGTCGCCATCCAGGGTTACGGCAACGCCGGTTCCAACGCCGCTCTGCTCTTGAAGAAGGACGGCTGCAAGATCGTCGCCATCAGCGATGTAGGCGGTGCGTTTTACAACCGCGAAAAGGGGATCAATCCGCAACAGGCATGCGACTATGTCGCCAAGAAAGGCACGCTGAAGGGTTTCGAAAAAGTTGCGGATGTCCAGGTCTATAAAGATCCACTTCAGATTCTGGAGGAGAAGGTGGACATCTTGATTCCGGCGGCGCTGGAGAATCAGATCACCGTCGAGAACGCGCCGCGCATCCGGCCGAAAATCATCGCGGAATGCGCCAATGGACCCTGCACCTTCGAAGCCGACGCCATACTAACCAAGAACAAGGTCTTCATCATTCCGGATATCCTCTGCAACGCCGGCGGGGTCACGGTCAGCTACCTTGAATGGGTGCAAAACCGCATGGGCTATTACTGGACGGCGGATCGAGTCGAAGAAGACCTCGAACGCATCATGGTGAAGGCGTTCGACGATGTCTACGAGACGTCCTTAAAGCACAAAGTGAACATGCGCATCGCCGCTTTCATCGTGGCGATCGACCGCGTCACGAAAGCCAGCGAAATCCGCGGGCTTTACGCCTGATCTGAAAAGAACTGACAACGAAAGAGGCTGTCCCGAAAGCCCGTGGGACAGCCTCTTTTTTGTGTGCAGACGCTATTACCCCGAATTCCGAGATGAAATTCCCGTGCTCCTGGTCTTATAGTAATACCCGATCATCGCCAGTGTGGAGAACAATCCGATGGCGCCCAGGATCACCCAGACCCGCCAGGGATCATTGGCTTGCCAGAGCATGCGGGTGGCTTCATCTACAGTCGCGCCTTGACCGTTATTCATCATGGAGGCGAGTACTTCCATGACTTTTTCCTGCGGGATTTCCGACACGTTTTGCGAGCTCATCTGGAAATGCCCGATCAGGTAGTCCCGAGCGAAATTGACTTTGCTGCCCAAGTGTTCGTAGAGAAACCCGGACACCAGATTGCCGATCCCCCAACCGACGGCGAAAGGGATATTGGAATAACCCATATAGACCGCCTTTTTATCCGGTGGAGCGGTTAATCCGATGTATTCGGAGAACTTCGGGCTGCACATCATCTCGCCGATGGCGAAAACGAAAATCGAGAGCGCGACAACTAAGCCGATGCTGGTCGCTCCCGCCGTCACGAAGGCGATGACGGAGACGATCATCCCGCCGATCAGCGCCACCATCGGATGGAACTTGCCCGTCAGCCAGGCGATGGGGATCATCAAGGCGATGATGGCGAAGGAATCAATGTTGATCAGGATCTCCGGCTTGACATTGCCGCTCGCCAGCACGGTGTTCCGGTTGATGGCGGCGAAGAACGGGGCGATATCCCGGGAGAAGACCCACTCGTCAATGAAGTTGGGCAGCAGATCCCACAATTGCATAAACATAAACCAGAAACCGCTGAAGATCGCCAGAAAGATCAGGAAGTTTCGATCCCTCAGCGTCTTTAATGTTTCGATAAATGTCTCCGCAGGGGTGCGGATTTTCAGTTCGCCGACTCGCTCCGGTTCCTGGTAGAAGAAGATGGTGGGGATGAAATTGAACGCGGTGACTCCCGCCGCGCAGATGAAGACCAGCTTGAAGTTGGTTTCTCCGCGCAGGATCGCCGCCAGCACGGGAGCCAGAAAGCCGCCGACATTGACCATCCAGTAGAAGATTCCCCAGGCGATGGAGCTGTTTTCGCTGGTGGACGCCTTGGCGATAGTACCCTGCACCGGCGGTTTGAAGATAGCGGTCCCCAAGCCGATCAGGCATGCCGCTCCCAGAGCGCTCCAGAAGCCGCTCGCGAAAGCAAACGACAGATAGCCCAGGATGTTGATGGTGTAGGCGACGTATAGGCTCTTCTTGTAGCCATATTGATCGGTGAAGCCGCCGGAAATCATCGGCACGAGGCATTGCACAACCGCCCAGA
>CAZUTK010000038.1:0-30447 GCA_964623265.1 uncultured bacterium
GCTCCCAACAATGCGACGGTCGTGTTAGTCGGGGATTTCGACACGAAGGAAGCGCTGCGGCTGATCGAGAAATACTACGGCGCGATCCCGAAGCAGGAACCCCCGCCGCCGGTTTCAACCGTGGAACCCCAGCAGCGTGGCGAGCGGCGCATCAAACTGCATCGCCGGGCGCAGCTGCCGATGCTCTTCGCCGGATATCACATCCCCAACGTGGTGCACGAAGATATGCCCGCCATCGCCGTCGCTCAGAAGATCTTATCGGACGGCGAGAGCTCCCGGATCTACAAGAAGCTGGTCTATGAGGATCAGATCGCGATGTATGCCGGAGGATCGGTGGATGAAGCCAGAGATCCTTCGCTGTTTTACGCTTATTGCGGGATGAACATCGGCCACGACATCGAGGAAGGGGAGAGGGCGCTCTTTGAAATCGTCGAAGGGCTGGCGCAAAATCCGCCCTCGCCTGAAGAGTTGCAGAAAGCCAAGAACCAGCTGGAGGCAGACTACATCCTGTCTCTGCAATCCAACAGCCGCAAAGCATATAATTTGGGATTCTATCAAACCGTAGCCGGCGATTGGAGGCTGATGTTCAATATCGGCGAAAAGTACGCCGAAGTGACCGCAGAACAGGTGGCTCAAGTCGCCGCCCGCTATTTCACCGAGAAGAACCGCACCACGGTCATCCTGATTCCGGATCAGCCGACCGGAATGACCCTGAACCGTTAACCGTATGCAAGCCGGCTTGAAGCTGGTGGAGGATAGAATGAAAATGCAGAGAATCGTTGTTGCCGCTTTGTTTGTCCTGATGCTGATCGCCGTGACCCAGGTTTTCGGCGGAAATCAGGACACATCGGATGACGTCGTGCCGGCGTATGTGCCGCCGGCGAAAAAAACGCCGGCGCCGGTAAAATTGCCGCCGGTCGCAGAGAAAATTTTGAAAAACGGCTTGAAGGTTATTGTCGTCGAACAGAATGAATTGCCCGTGATTTCTATGCGGCTCCAGTGCAACGAGGGCAGTTTCGCCGATCCGCCCGGAAAATCGGGGTTGACCCAGTTTATGACCGGTTTGCTGACGCAGGGCACGCAGAAATACAACGCCTCCCAGATCGCCGCAAAGATTGATTTCGTCGGCGGGAGCCTAGACGCCGGCAGTGATTGGGATGCCTGTTATGTTTCCGTCACAGTCCTGAGCAAATACGCCGACACCGCCGTCGAACTTCTGCGCGAAGTGGCGCTGCACCCTGCTTTTGATCAAGAAGAGATCGAAAGGCTTCGCGCTCAGACTCTCTCCGGCATCAAATCGAGCAAGGATGATCCCGCCTCCTTAGCGAGCGAGGAATTCAATCGCTGGCTCTACGGCGATTACCCCTACGCTTTTCCCATAGAAGGAACGGGAGAATCGGTGGCGGGCATCACCCGCGAAGATATCCTCGGTCAATATCAGGCGCTCTTCATCCCCAACAACGCCGTATTCGCGATCATCGGAGACGTGAAGGCGGGTGAAGGCTTTAAAATCGCAGAGAAGATTTTTGGGGAATGGAAACGGGGGCAGCGCATAGCGGCTGTCCATACACTGCCCAGTCCGCCGCGGGGATACAGCGTGCGCATCGTCAACAAGCCGGATGCGACGCAAACCCAGATTCGTTTCGGTCACATCGGTGTGCCGCGCAATACGGAAGATTACTTCCCGCTGGTGGTGATGAACTACATCCTGGGCGGCGGCGGATTCTCTTCGCGGATGATGAAACACATCCGATCCGAACTGGGTCTGACCTATGGGATCAATTCGTCTTTCTCGATGCGTCGCAGCGCCGGTCCCTTTGTTGTCGGCACCTTTACGAAGAACGAATCCACCTTGCAGGCGATCCAGGAAACGATCCGATTGATGCGCGAATTTCGGGAGCAGGGACCGACCGCTCAGGAACTGGAAGAAGCCAAATCGTATCTGACGGGCAGCTATCCGTTGAACTTCGAAACCCCCGGTCAGATCGCATCGCAGCTGCTCAACATCGAGCTGTACGGACTGGGCGCGGACTACATCGAAAAATATCGCTCCAGAATTGAAGCCGTAACATCCGACGATGTGCTGCGCGCGGCGCAGAAATATCTGGATCCGGAAAATATGATATTCGTCGTCGTCAGCAAACCCGACGACGTGCGCTCCGACCTCGAATCCCTGGGTCCTCTGGAAGTCGTGGAAATTCCGGCGGAGTGAAATGTCTAATAACCTGGCGAACGCCCGACAGAGTGTCGGGCGTTTGCGTTTACTGGATTCCATGATTTTCGCTTGCATAAGCGAAATTTTTCTTGTAATTTATCTGCGCAAAATCAAGATTAAATCGAATGCTCCCGAGGCCGCGGAAATGAAATGGATTCACCAGCCGATAATTCTGATCCTATCAGGAATGTCAATCTGGCAAATCATTGGAAACACAGCCATCGCCGAAGAATTCTCCATCCGCGGCGGAAATATGCTGCGCTGGGCGCGCGGGGAGTCCAGCGTCCAGGGAGTGGGGGAAAAGACGCAGGAAGAGTGGTTTGAAAACGTCACGAATCTCTCGCTGGCGTATCGTGATCTCCAGCTGGGTTTGACTCATTCGCTGTTTCGCCCTTCCGAGTTCGGCGAAGAACAGGGCGGCATACAAGCGATTGATTTTAAATATCTCGAATATCGCCATTCGAATCTGACGTTGACCGCCGGCAACTTCTACGCCAGTATCGGGCGGGGTCTCGCCTTGAATCTATACGAAGATTATACGCTGAATTTCGACAGCAATCTGGAAGGAGCGAAAGCCGAATACAGCGATGATCGGATCGGCGTGCTGGCGTTTCGGGGCAGATCGTATCCGTCCATCTCGCCGGAAGGCAGCCGCGTCCGCGAAAATGATGTCGAAGGCGTTATGCTGAAAGTCAATCCGCTGCGCAATTCGAGCCTCGCCGGGTATTACCTCTACGTCCCCTCCGAATCTTATCCCGAAACCCGCATGCCAGGCGGCATTGCGCAGTTCAACGTCGCCGGCGTGGGCCTGTACGCTGAGTCCGTCCTGCAGTATGTGCAGGACGGCAGTGAGGATCCCTATTACGGCAGCTATCTGGCTCTGGACTATACGATCGCCGGGCTGGGGATCATCGCGGATTATAAAGACTACAATTTCAAAAAATACGGCACTTATTCTTCTGGAGGAATCACCAGTTCTGAACCGCTCGCGTATCAAAACCCTCCGCTCGTCCAGCGGGAATTCACCACCAACCTGCTGGCGAAACATCCGCATGTGCCGGTTTACAACGATGAAGTCGGCTTTCAAATCGAAGTGAACGGGCAGGTCTCGGAACCTCTGGCGCTGACGCTGAATTTCAGCCGGTCATCGTTGCACCGCGGCGGTTCGATCATCCCTTCTCTGCACGAAGAAGACGCGCCTTTCTGGCAGCTGTTTCTGGAAGGCGAATACGACTTCCCCGCCGGTCATTTCCTGCGACTGGATATCGGCGTCAATGAAGAAGTCCTCGTCACCGGACCCAAGGACGCCCGGATCACCTTCTTCTGGCAGAAAAAGCAAGCCGCTTCCGTCGAAGGGACCTACTATCTCAGGGACCGATACGGCTTAACCGGGCATTTTGAAGCGATGCGCCTCGAAGATGTCGCCCTGGATGATGAATACTTTGAATTTTACAGCGCGCTGACGCTGTCGCGCGCTCCTTGGGGGAGCGCGACGGTTTCGCTGGAAACCACCGGCGATCCGCAGCAGACCGAACAGGATGTCTGGGTGGGCGGCGAGATGGATCTGAACTTCCTGAAGCATCACAACCTGCTGCTCTTCGTCGGGCAGGATCGCGGCGGAATGAAGTGCACGTCGGGCCGCTGCCGCTATGTGGATCCCTTCGAAGGCGTGAAATTGACCTGGCGCACCACGTTTTAACTTGAACCTCAAGCACAGCACGCCCCACTGCATAGAGTTACCGATCATGGACGCATGGATCGCCAGCCGATTGAAGTCGCTTCCGCAGGTGAACGCTCTCCTCGAAAGCGCTGAGCTCAAGCGCTTGATCCGCGAATATTCCCACGATTTGATCAAACATTTATTGCAGGAAGTTATAGAGGAGCTGCGTCAAGCGATTCTCGCGGGTGGTGAAGTCCAATTCGAAACGGACTCGTTGATAACCCAAGTGAAGGAAAAACTTAATCAACTGCTGCAACCTCGATTTCGCCGCGTCATCAATGCTACGGGCATCTTACTGCATACCGGTTTGGGGCGGGCGCCGCTCCTCGATGAAGCCTACGAGCGAGCATTCCAGCGGGTGCGCGGCGCCTGCGATCTGGAGCTCGATATGGATTCTGGCACACGGGGCGACCGCCAGGAAAAACTGGATGGTCTTTTGAGGTTGTTGACCGGCGCGGAATCGTCCGCGATCGTGAACAACAACGCCGCCGCCGTGCTGCTCGCTTTGAATACCCTGGCGTACCGCCGCGAAACGATCGTTTCGCGCGGTCAGCTGATCGAGATCGGCGGATCCTTCCGACTCCCTCAGGTCATGAAAAAATCGGGATCGCGCCTCGTGGAAATCGGCACTACAAACCGCACCTACCTTTCCGATTATGAAGAAGCCATCACGCTGAAAACCGGCGCGATCCTGCTGGCTCACACCAGCAATTACCGCATCCAGGGCTTCGTGCAGGATGTGGAGATCGAGGATCTTGCACGGTTGTGCCGGGAACGGAATCTGCCGCTGATCCACGATCTGGGCGGCGGGGTTCTTTTGGATCTGAAGAATTGGAATTTGCCGCAGGAACCCTTGGCGCGCCGCAGCATCGCCGCCGGTTGCAGTGTGGTCACCTTCAGCGGCGATAAAATTCTCGGCGGTCCCCAGGCGGGCATTTTGATCGGAAAAAAGGATGCGATTGCGAAGATCCGCAAAAACCCTCTGATGCGCGCTCTGCGTCCCGACAAATTCAGCCTCGCGCTGCTGGAAGAAACCTTGAAATTTTATCTGTCGCCGCTTGATCTGCTCGCGAGACATCCGGTTCTGAAGGCACTGGCAGAGGATCCGGAGTCGCCGCTGCGCAGAGCGCAGAGCGTTCTGGATGAGCTGCGGCGCCGAGGAATGCCGGACTCGGCCGGCATCGAAATCGAAGTTGTCCCGACGCAGGCGCAGTTGGGTTCCGGAGCTCTGCCGCTTGAGGTTTTTCCTTCCGCGGCGTTGCGCATCCGGATGAAGGATGGCAGCGCCGTGCAAATTGCGCGGGCGCTGAGGAATGCGGATCCCCCTGTGGTCGGTTACCTAAGTCAAAATGCGCTGTTTCTCGACGTAAAAGCGGTGCAGCCGGAAGATCTTGGCTTGCTGGCGGACGCTGTGCACCGCATATTGATGCATTTATAATGAGAATGGCGCTGAGCAAGTTGCAATATATATATATTTGGAGATTCTGACAATAAATAAATTATTTAATAAGAATCTCTTGTTTTTTCTACTTTAAGGTATTATCTTTTATTGACTATTTTCAATATTGAGGAGTTTTTTTGCCATCCCGCGCGATGAAATCTTTCTGCTTGAAAAGCCTGGTACGTCTCTGGGTTCTGCTTGCGTTTGCAGCCTCGGCGGATGCGAACACAGTGTACTGGATCGAGGTGGATGGACCCATTCATCCCGCCAGCGCCAGGTTCATTGAGCGAGCGGTCGCCCGAGCCAATTCCGATCAGGCGGAAGCCCTGTTGATCGAACTGGACACCCCGGGCGGATTGATGGATTCGATGCGGGATATCGTCAAGGCGTTTTTCAACAGCGACGTTCCGGTCATTGTTTATGTGGCTCCTTCCGGATCCCGAGCGGCGTCCGCCGGAGCTTTTATCACGCTTGCCGCTGACATCGCCGCGATGGCGCCCGGGACGAATATCGGCGCGGCACACCCCGTCTCGATTGGATCCGGGGAAGCGATGGATTCCAGCGGTGTGATGAGCGACAAGGTCGTCAACGACGCCGTCGCCTTCATCCGATCCATCGCCGAGAAACGGGGCAGAAACGCGGAATGGGCGGAAGCCGCCGTGAAGGAATCCTCTTCTCTGACGGATTCCGAAGCGCTCGAAAAAAACGTCATTGATCTGATCGCCGTCACCCGGGACAGCCTGCTGCAGATGGTGGATGGACGCATGGTGCAGCCGCTCAGCGGCAAACGAGCGCTTGCGACGAAAAATGCGGAACTCGTGCGGATCGAAAAAACCTGGCGCGACGAGCTCCTGGATATCATCAGCGATCCCAATATCGCCTACATTTTGATGCTTCTTGGCATTTACGGTTTGTTCTTCGAACTATATAATCCAGGGGCGATTGTTCCGGGAGTCATCGGCGGAATTTGTCTGATCCTGGCGTTTTTCGCTTTCCAGACATTGCCGGTGAATATCGCCGGATTACTGCTGATCCTGCTCGCCGTCATCCTGTTTCTTCTGGAGATTAAAGTGGTCAGTTATGGCATCTTATCCATCGGCGGCACCATCGCGCTCCTGCTCGGATCCGTTATGTTGATCGAATCGCCGATTCCCGGATTGCGGGTCTCCTGGTCCGTCATTTTGCCTTCCGTCATCGCCACCCTGCTCTTTTTCGGCGTCGCGATCGGCTTATCCATCAAAGCCCAGCGGCGCAAACCCATCACCGGCATCGAAGGCATGATCGGCGAAACCGGTTCCGTCGTGGCAGAGATCAACCCCATCGGCATTGTCACCATCCGAGGCGAAATCTGGAAGGCGCGTTCGAAGTCGGGATCCATCCCCGTCGGATCCCGAGTGCAGGTCGTCGCTGTCGAAAATATGATGCTGATCGTAATACCGTCTCCTGAAACATAAAAAACGAATCAATCGGTGAATTGCGTATGCCAATCAGATCAAAACAAACACCCGATGTGAAAGTCTGCAATCTCTGCGGACGCACTCTCCCGCATTCGGAATTCTATACTCAGAAAACCGGAACCGGTGCAACGGTTCTTCGATCTCGTTGTAAAGAATGCTACCGCGCCGTCACGCGGGATTACTACCAGTTGAACCGCGAAGAGCTGCTGCAGCGGCAGCGCCAGCAGTATAAGAAACGGCGCGCATATCTGCTGAATTACTATCGAACGCATCGCGAAGAACGGTTGAAGTACCAGCGGGAATGGTATCGAAAGCGTCGGGAAGCGCTGGAAAACGCGTACGGCAAAGGCAGCATTCGGACCTACACGAAACGGACGAATCCGCCCGAACCGACCGGCAGAAAAACGATCCGCCGCGCCGTGCGGAAGAAGATCTGAGATCAATTCGAAATCCGCCGATTCCGAGCGGGATACCGGCTGCGGTAGGGTTCGGATCCGATGGATTTCTGGTTTTAGTTTCCACTCCCAATCCGTGATGAAACAGTTCATAACGTAGGAGGTTAATATGCCTGGTTTCGCGATTCTCATTGCTTTGGTCGTCCTGATTCTGCTTTCAGCGATTAAAGTGTTGAACGAGTATGAACGAGCTGTCGTCTTCCGACTGGGCAGAATCATCGGCGCCAAAGGTCCCGGGATCATCCTGCTGATCCCGATCGTTGATCGGATGCGACGGGTCTCCTTGCGGACGATTGTGACCGATGTGCCTCCCCAAGATGTCATTACCAAAGATAATGTTTCCGTTAAAGTGAACGCCGTGCTGAACTTCCGAGTTATGGATCCCAACAAGGCAGTCGTGGAAGTCGAAAACTATCTATATGCCACCGGTCAGCTGGCGCAGACCACCCTGCGCAGCGTGCTGGGGCAGGTTGAACTGGATGATCTTCTCTCTGAACGGGATAAGATCAATCGCAAGTTGCAGGAAATCGTGGATGCGCATACCGACCCATGGGGCGTCAAAGTCTCGCTCGTCGAGATCAAACATGTGGATCTGCCCGCCGATATGCAGCGCGCGATGGCTCGGCAGGCGGAAGCGGAGCGCGAACGGCGCGCAAAAGTCATCAACGCGGAAGGCGAATTTCAAGCAGCCACACGTCTGGCGGAAGCCGCCGCTATCATCGCCGATCACCCGATGGCGCTCCAATTGCGGTATCTGCAAACCCTCTCGGAAGTCGCGTCGGAGAACAATTCCACTACCATATTCCCTGTGCCCATCGATCTCTTCCAGGTCTTTATGAAAAAGTCTCAATAATCCGCGCTTCCGGTTCGGATCATTTTCATTTCGATGGGGGTATGGGGATCTACCTCCGCAGGGAATCATTCATGCGGTGAAGGAGTTCATCACTACTGACGCCCGTCCCTGCCGGGCGATCCTGAGGTCGCGTCAAAATATCATCTGAATCCGACTTGAATTCCGCTGACGGATCCGAAAAGCTCGCTCGTTTTCTGGCGCGTTGCGGTGTCGCCTCCCGTCGCAAATGCGAGGAGCTGATCCGCGCGGGTTGGGTGCAGGTCAATGATGTCACTGTGGTGACGCCGGAAACCCGCGTCAACTCGGTTCGGGATCGAATCCGCTATCGTGGTAAAAAAATCGAGCCGGTTCGATCCTTTCGCTACATCTTATTCCACAAACCCCATGGAGTCCTGAGCACTTGCCGCGCAGGCAAGGAAAAGGGGCGGACCGTTCTCGATTTTGTACGGCTGAGCGAACGGATTTTTCCGGCGGGCAGGCTGGACCGGGATACGTCCGGTCTCCTGATTCTGACGAATGACGGCGATCTCGTTCATCGGCTGATTCATCCTTCTTTCGAGACGGAGCGCGAGTATATCGCGAAGACGTCGCGCCCTGTACACCCGGATGAATTGCGCCGGTTGCAGGATGGAGTCCTTCTCGAAGACGGACTCTCGAAATTTCAGCAGGTTCAGCCGATCGGGAAACAGACTCTGCGGCTGGTGCTGTGCGAAGGCAGGAAACGGCAGATACGCAGAACTTTTGCCGCCGTCGGGCTGCCGCTTGCCGACTTGCAGCGCGTCCGTTTCGGTCCGCTCAAGCTGGGGTGCCTGCCGGCGGGCGAATGGCGGGATCTGCTGCCCGCGGAAGTCAGGCGGCTGAAAGAACTGCTAAGCAAACCTTGAAAAGATCCCGTAATGGGTCTTCCACGCGTTCATAATGCATACATAACTTGGATATCTTGGGGGGCTTATACCATCAGGAAGAACGTATGCTTTTGATCCGTCAAGTGGTCTGGCTGGCGGTTCTGTTGCCGGTCGGAGCATCCGCGCAGGCGACGGATGCCCGTTGCCTCCAGTGCCACTCGAAACCGAGTCTCGCCCGCGTGAATGATCAAGGCGAGGTTGCATCTCTTTTTGTTGATCCAGAGCAGTATCGCGCCTCCGTCCACCGCGATCTGCACTGTGTGGATTGCCATAAGGATCTGCGGACGGTTCAGAATTACCCTCATGCGCCTTCTTTGGAACCGGTTCACTGCGCGGATTGCCATGCCGCGGAATCCCAGCAGATGGCGGTCTCCACGCACTGGCAGATGAACCTGCCTGGCCGCAGCGGGAAAATGAGCTGCTCCACCTGTCATGGAACGCATTCCATTCTCCCGCATACCGATCCCGAATCCAGGACGAATCGAAAGAACATCGCCACAGTTTGTCTGGGCTGCCACGCCGACCAGGAGATCATTCCCGGATCCGGCGTCAAGGTCAGCGCTTACGAATACAGTGTGCATGGGTTGCGGCTGTTTGTGGAAGGCGACACTTCGGCGGCGGAATGCGTGGATTGTCACGGCAATCATCGAGTTCTGCCGGCGGATAATCCGGCTTCACCCGTTAATAAGCCCCGCATTCCGCAAACCTGTGGTCGCTGTCATAAAGATGTTCTGGCGAATTACGAGCATTCCATCCACGGAGTGGCGGCGGCAAATGGAGTCTCGGAAGCCCCCGTCTGCACGGATTGCCATGGGGAACACACCATTCGAGCGCCGCATATCGCCCAGTCCTCGGTATCCCGATCGAAAATCCCGGAAACTTGCGGAAAATGCCATGAAAGCGTGCAGTTGACGAAAAAATTCGGCATCGCCTCGGATCGCTATTCGACCTATGAAGACAGCTATCACGGAGTCGCCAATCAATACGGCCGCACCATCGTGGCAAACTGCGCTTCCTGCCACGGGCATCACGACATCTTGCCGCCCTCGGATCCTGCTTCTTCCGTGAATCCCGCCAACCTGGTGGCAACCTGCGGAAAGTGTCATCCCAACGCCGGCGAAAATTTCACCCGCGGCAAAGTGCACGTCAAGGCGACTCTCAGCAACTCCCCCGGGGTATTCTTCGTGCGCAAATTCTACTACATCTTTATCGGTTCCTTGATGATCGTGTTCATCGCCTACATTTTCGTTGAATATCGAGGTTACCTGCGAAGAAAGTCGAGCCAGATAAAGAAGCAATGAAAAAGCGATCCCCGGACGAAATCCTGCGGTTCACTGTGTCGGAAAGAGTTCAGCATCTGCTGATGATGATCAGCATGGTCGTGCTCGCTCTGACCGGCTTATCGCTGCGCTATCACCATACCTTCTGGGGAAACTGGCTGATTCGCTTGGAAGGCGGATTAGCAGGACGCGGTTGGATCCACCGCGCGGCGGCCGTCGTCTTGATCTGCGTCGCGGTCTATCATCATTTTTACGTCCTTCTGTCCCCGCGGGGACATCGGCTGCTGCAAGACTATCTGCCTCGGTCCGGCGATCTGAGCAGATTTCTGCAGGGATTCCGTTTCAGCATGGGGTGGCGGGATATCCGCCCCGACTGGGGAAAATTCAACTTTTTCCAGAAACTGCAGTATCTCGGAGTTGTAGTCGGCGTCATCACGATGATCATCACCGGCATTGTTCTCTGGCTAGGTCCGCCGGTCATCGCCCTGATCCCCAAATGGCTGCTGGATCTCACTCTGATCGTTCACGGCGGTGAAGGGCTGCTGATCTTCATCCTTCTTTTCTTTTGGCACCTGTACAATGTGCATTTTTCTCCCGGCAATTTTCCGATGAACTGGAGCTGGATCACCGGACGCATTTCCAGATGGGAATGTCAGGAAAACCACCCGGCGGAATATCGCCGCTTGTTGCAGGAAGGGGAGCTGTCGGAATGAAGAGATTCGCATTCTGGGCGGCTCTGGGATTCCTGCTCTTCACGCGGGGGAACGCCGCTCCCGTGCAGCGCTGCGAAATCTGCCACGCCAAACCCGACTTTAAAAAGGTTCTGGAGAATAACCAGATCCAATCCCTCTATGTCCCACCGGATTCCATCGCCCATTCTGTCCATCGCCTGCGCGAGTGCACCGACTGCCATCGCGATGTCACGGAAATCCCCCATAAGAAAGACCTGCAGAGGGTGGATTGCACGCAATGTCATTACATCGGTAATTTGGTCGGAGCGCCGGAAACGGAAAAATACGAGCAGTATCGGGAGAGCGTGCACGGACAGGCGGCGCTGGCGGGAAATTCCAAAGCTCCTCTTTGTGCGGATTGTCACGGCGCGCACAACGTGCAGGTGCCGCATTCCGAGGAGTCGCCGCTGAACCACCGCAATGTCGCATACAGTTGCGGAAGATGCCACGTCGTGGCTTTCGCGGATTACCGGGAATCCATTCACGGCAAGTTGATGATCGCAGGCAATCCGAACACGCCTACCTGCACGAACTGCCACGGCGAGCACACCATCGCGTCCCCTTCGCAGCCGAGTTCGTCGGTTTTTCCCGCCAACATCCCCGATACTTGCGGGAAATGTCATGCCGCAGAGCGCATTGCGAATCAGTACGGATTGTCGCTCGCGCCGGTGCCAACCTACACCGAGAGCTTTCACGGCATCGCCACGGCTTTCGGCTCGAAAACCGCCGCCAACTGCGCTTCCTGTCACGGATACCATCACATCCTTCCCCCGGACGACCCTCAATCCACCGTGTATTCGGCGAACCTCCCCAAAACCTGCGGCAAGTGTCATCCGGAAGCCAACGCCAACTGGGCGCGGGGAAAAATCCACGTGGATGCTTCGAAAAAAGAGGCGGGCATCATCTTCTACGTCGCCAGTTTCTTCAAGTGGCTGACCATCCTGACGTTGACTGGTCTGCTGATCAACATCGCCCTGGATTTCTCCCGCCGAATCCGCGGACACAAGAAGAAGTGAGCCGGAATCGAATGCCTCGAACGATAGATCAACCCCGCAACCCGCGAAATGATGTCTGAACCGGAACGGAAGGCGAAGGAATTCTTGCGGAAGGAGATCTCGGCGCGGCTGAATTCGCGCGGAATTTCCGACTTCTCCTTAGACGAAAGCCGATTGGAGGAAATCGCCTCCACTATCGAAGATCGAATCGAGCGCGAAGCGAAGCGCATCGAAACGGATGTCCGCCGGAGAACCAAAATCCGCAAACGGCGTAAGGCAGAAAAAGCGGAAGAAGAGTACTTTCTCCGTCTCTCACTGAATCTGCGTCTCCAGCATTTCGTGATGCTCACCTCCGTGCTCACCTTGATCCTCACCGGACTGCCGTTGAAATTTCACGATGCCTCGCTGTCGCATCTCATCATCGGGTGGTTGGGAGGCATCAACAACTCGGCGTTGATTCACCGCATCGCCGCGACGGGGTTGATCGGCGTCGGCGTCTATCATTTGTTCTACACATTTCTCTCCCGCGACGGCAGGCGCGATTTCAAACTGCTGCTGCCCCAAAAGCAGGATCTGCTGGATTATTTCCAACAGATCAAGTATTATTTGGGGAAAACGGACGAGAAAGCGCGCTTCGGACGTTTCAGCTACATCGAAAAATTCGATTACTGGGCGGTCTATTGGGGGATGGTGATTATGATCAGCTCCGGATCCCTCCTCTGGTTTGAAGGAATCGCTTTAAGGGTTCTGCCCAAGTTTGCGCTGGACATCGCCAAGGAAGCTCATTCCGATGAAGCGCTGCTGGCGACGCTCGCCATCATCATCTGGCATTTCTACAATGTCCATCTCAACCCGCACAAATTCCCTATGTCCAAGACCTGGATCACGGGCAAAATCTCGAGATCGGAAATGATCGAGGAACACGCACTGGAGTATGAAGAGATCGCGCGGCGGCGCGCGATCTCCGCCGCCGGCGATGAAGATTCCGGAAAATCCTCTCCCGCAACAGAGGAGGCGCAATGAGGGATTTCTTCCGGAGCCTTATTCTGGGTTTGAAAACGTACTACAGGCAAATAATTGTAATCGCGCTGGTCGGTTTGGGATTCCTGGTGCTGTTGAACGTCGGTTATTATTTCCTGAGCCGGGACAGCGAAACGTGTCTGACCTGCCATTATTTACGTCCTTATTACAGTGCCTACTCTAAGTCCACCCACCGGGATGTCGCCTGCGTCGCCTGTCATCCGGAACGGAAACTTCTGATGGGGAAATATGCGCTTCGCTACGTCACCGCCACCTATTCCTCCCAGCCCATCGCGCGGGTGGAGGATCAATCCTGTCTGAACTGCCACGAAGGGCAGACTCTGGACACCGATCAGCCTTTTGAACGCAACATCACCTTCAATCACAACCTGCATCTCCATAAGCCGGTGCGCGGGGTGCAGCTGCATTGCACCACGTGTCACAATCACCGCACACCCGAGAAGTACCTCTCCGTGGATCACCAGGCGTGTTATCTCTGCCATTTCAAAGGCGCCGCCCGGGGCCAATCCCAGACGGGATGCCAGACCTGCCACGGCAATCCCAAACAGGAAGTCCAGCACCAGGGTTTTATGTTCAATCATCAGGCGTATATTGACATCGGATTGAACTGCGGACAATGCCATGTGGATGTCATCCGGGGGGACGCAGACGTACCGCCGGAGCGCTGCGAATCCTGCCATGTGGCGCGGACGCAGCATTACGGCGATTTTGCGCTGATCCACGATGTGCACGTGCATAAACAGGATCTGGACTGCTTCCGCTGTCACAACAGCATTGAACACGGGAAATTCGGCATGATCAGCTCGCTGGAAATTCGCTGCGAAAATTGCCACGTCAAGCTGCACACACCCGAAAAACAGATGTATTTCGGCGCGGGCGGGAGAGGCATCCCCGACGTTCCTTCTCGGATGTTTCTGGCGCAGGTCTCCTGCGATGGCTGTCATAAGAAAGAAGTGGGCATCGGCGAGGTCGAATTCGGAGCGGCGGCGCGGCGCACTCAGCGCGAATCCTGCCTGCAATGTCACGGCAAAGGCTACGATCTGATGCTGGACGATTGGCTGCAGACTACGCCGCTGCTTTTAAAAACCGTGGAACCCTATCTGAAGCAGACGGAAACCGCGCTTAAAAACAGAAAGGATCGAAACGGGAAAATCGCGGACATCGCCGCCGCCGTCGAAGAAGCGCGCTATAATTTCGATTTCGTCCGCGATGGACGCACCGCGCACAACGTGTTTTACGCGCTGGACCTGCTTCACAATGTGATCAGCACATTGCAGAACGTTCGCCCTGCTCTCGGTTTGACCGCTCAATTAGACCTTGGTCCCGTGCTCGGCAAGCCGGATGGATACTGCAACGCGCTGTGCCACAATAGAATGGCAAAACCCACCGAAGTCACCTATGAGAGAGCGGTTTTCCCGCACGATCTTCACTCCCAAGATTTAGAACTCGCCTGCACGGTTTGCCATCCGGCGGATAAGCACCGTCAGGCTATAATCAACCGGCAGGAATGCAAGAGCTGTCATCATGGTGATTATCCCGTCCAGTGCGTGAATTGCCACTGGCGACAGGAAGAAGTGTACAACGGAAACAGTTCGACGTTGAATTGGAAAAACCAACCCGATGTGATGGCGGCGGCTCAGATCGCCTGCGAAGGCTGCCATGACGTGAAGCAGCCGCCTTCCCGCGATGCGGTTGCCGAAAAATGCGCCGCCTGCCATGATGACGGCTATCGCGGCTTGTTGGAAGAATGGGCGGCGGAAGCGACGTTGAATCGTGAGCAGCTCGATATCGCGCTGGAAGATGTTCGCCGGGTTCTTGCGGAAACAGAGCGGGCCGGGAAAAAATTTGAAGATGAACGCAAAGCCATCGCCGAAATCGCGGACGAAGCGGAGTATTTAGCTCGAGCGAACCCGCTGCACAATTATGATGCGGCGATGGAACGATACGCTTTCTTGAAGCGGAAATTGAGTGAGGTGCGGGCGCGGCTCACAGATCAGCACACGCAGGGGAGCACGCGGCACTGAACTTCAGATATTCATCACAAAAAAGAATAAAAAACATTAAAGTTTTCTTGAAAAGATCCGATAATAAAATCGAGAGTCATAGAGAAGGATCTTTTCAGAGAATCGAAAAGTTGACGCGTGTACATCACCCCTGCAGCAGCGCGGGAACCACCTCCGCGCTGTTTTTATCCCACTTCGTTGTACTCTCGGACCCTGAATCGCGCTCCGATTGCATCCGCGATGGCGCGCGCAGCTTCGATATGAACCCCGGGATAGGATACCACCGAAAGCGTGACATCCTGAATCGTCCGAACGCATTTGCGGGCGAAATCCAGCACGGCTTCAAACGATTTTTCCCCGAATTCGCTCTGCACCAGAGCCTGATACAAATCGGCGCGGTGCTCGTTCAGACTGATGGACACCGAATCTATCAGCCCCTTCATTTCCGGCACGATGTCTCTGCCGTTGATCAGATTCCCCTGACCGTTGGTATCCAGCCGGATCTTTTTAACCCCTTGAGATTTCAACCATCGCGCCAACTTGATCAGCAGATCGAAGCGGATGGTGGGTTCGCCGAAACCGCAGAAGACGATCTCATCCCAGCGCAGCAGGTTGTAGTCGTTGACGGCGGCGATCACTTCGTCGAAGTCTGGTTCTTGATCTTCCGGAATGCCGATATAGTGCCCTTTGACGACCGGTTGAATTGAACGAGGGCAGAAACGGCAATGATTTGTGCATCTCGAAGTGAGCGCGATGTAGAGCGAATTGCGGATGGGATATGCAATGCTTCGCTGCGGGGCTTCCCCGATGCCGAAAAGACGAAAGGCATTGTATCTCGTGATCCTGGCGATGTCCTGGCGACTCAAGCCTTTGATCTGAGCGATCTTTTCCGCGGTCAGCGGCAGAAACGCCGGTTCATTGCGCTTGCTGCGGTGGGGATCCGGAGTCATAAAGGGGCAATCCGTCTCCAGCAGCAGCCGTTCTACCGGTGCGGCTTGGACGATGCCGGGGAGGCTGGAATTCCTGTAGGTGATATTCCCCGTGAAAGAGATGAAAAAGTCCAGATCCAGCACTTGCTCGAGCTCGGTCTTGCCGCCGGAAAAACAGTGAAAAACCCCGCGGACTTCGCCGCCTCCGGCGTCCTGCAGGATTTGCAGAGTGTCCGGAAAAGCTTCCCGACAATGGATGATGAGCGGCTGGTCCAGTTCCCGAGCCAGCGTGACGATGCGGCGGAATACTTCGCGCTGTTTGTCCGGGTTCGAGCGCTTCCGGTAATAATCCAGACCAGCTTCTCCGATCGCGACGACTTTTTCGTGTTGAACCAGGGATCGGATGCCGCTTTCTAAATCGTGATCCGCGCGTTCGGCATCGTGCGGATGCCAGCCTGCGGCGGCGTAGACGTCCGAGTGATTTGAAGCGATTTCCACTGCGGCTTGATTGCTCGCGGCGTCCAGCCCGACAGTGATGATCTTTTCCACACCCGCCAGAGCGGCATTGGATAAAATGGAGTCAAGATGCGGCTTTAATTCAGGGAAGTCCAGATGGGCGTGTGTGTCTATATACATCGCTAATTGAACGATTAGTGGATGTGTATTGAACTGTGCGAAGTATTTACGTAAAGATTTTCATTTCGATGGGTGGGGCTGAGAGTTGTGCAAGTGAAAATGATGTTTAAAGGATGATAATCTTTCGCTCATCGGTGCAGTTCTTATAACAATAAGTCAAAGAAATCTTCTTCTGCTTCCCGCAGTTTCTCGAGAGCTTCCTTCGCATTGCGCGCTTCCAAAAGATTCTGCCGCAACCGTTCGCTGTGCATCAAACGGCTGATCCGGGACAGCAATTTTAAGTGCAGGCTGATATTCCCTTTCGGCGTAATCAGCAGGAAGATCAGTCGAACGGGTTCCCCGTCCAGCGAGTTGAAATCCACCGGCAGAGAAGTCCTGCCGAAGACCAGCAGCGGTTCCGGTACCTCAATCGGTCTCGTGTGCGGGATGGCGACGCCGTTGCCGATCGCCGTCGTGAGCTGCCGCTCGCGTTCCTTCAACAAATCCAGGATCTCTGCGCCGTTCTGCACGGCTCCTGAACGTTCCAGCACCGACACCATCTCCTTCAGGATACCTTCCTTGTCACCGGAAAGCAACGGGATGACAATCCTATCTTCCCGACAAAGATCTGTCAATTTCATAATCTTCCCGAGTTGATTCAACGAGGGATCCCTTACGCAGGCATCAATTTACGAAAAAACCGATCCGAATCAAAGCGGTTTCCAACTGAAAAGCGTTGCGGCTTTCCGCAAATCCATTGTGGTTGCCCAATACTGAGGATTATTGATGACAAATTGGAGAAAACCGTCGTTCCCTATACGTGTAAATGGTCAAAGAAAAATTGTGTTTTTCCGTCATTTTATGATTATATTGAATAATGTGAGTCTTACAGCGGTAAGGTGAGGTCCGGCTGATGCAGTACAGCGTGAAAAAGTTCGTCACTATACTTGCAGCAATTTGCGCCGTTGCCGCAGCGGCGCAGCCTGTATATCTCAGCGGCGACCTCTCCGGCACCCTTGCGCCGGGCTCTTACATAGTGGCCGGGGATTGCTCTGTGCCCGCCGGGCAGACGTTGGTTCTGCAACCCGGCACCACCTTCCTTTTCGCCGGCCATTTTACGATCAACATTTACGGTCGGCTGCTCGCGGATGGAACAGAGACGGATTCCATTCAATTCCTGCGCCAGTATCCCACAGAAGCCTGCAAGCACGGAGGCATCACCTTCCACCCCGGATCCGCTACGAACAACAGCCTGTCATATTGCAGGATGGATTATGCCTACAACCCGGATTTTCCCGACATCTTCGGCGGGGGAGTGCTGGTGTACGGTTCCGGAGTGGTTATCCGCAACAGCCTGTTCACCAATTGCAAAGCGCATTACGGCGGAGCGATCTACGTGTGCGAATCCAATGCCGTGATCTCTGATTGCAGAATTTCGGATTGCCAGGCACTGTCGCGGGGAGGCGCCATCTATACGATTCATTCTTCCACACTGATCGCAAATTGTGAGATCGTCAACAACACGGCGGACCTGGTGCCGGGCATATGCATTTATGACAACGATGACGCTGAGGTGCGCTATTGCACCGTAGCGCACAACGTTGCCACTTCCACAGCCGGTTGAGGAAGCTGCGGCGGCAGCGGGATCCGCTGCGAAAATTCGGACGCTTTTCTGCATCACAATCTGATCTATGATAATACTGTCGTCCGCCGCGGAGCCGGTGTCTTCATCTATGATTGTTCACCTCTGTTGGAAAACAATACGATCGCGCAGAATCATTGCACCGAAGGTCCCGGCGGGGGCATCTACACGAACGACGAGGGATCCTGCAGAGGCGCTAACAACATTCTATTCGACAATACCGGCTTAATGGGAGCTCAGTGGTACGGTAATTTGGATTTGACCTATTCCTGCAGTTCGGATCCCCTGCCTGGAACCGGCAATATCTCTGCGGATCCGCTGTTTGTAGATCCGCTCCTGCAGGATTTCCACCTCCAATCGAATTCTCCCTGCATTGATACCGGCGACCCCGCCAGCCCCTTCGATCCCGACAGCACCCGCGCCGATATGGGCGCGCTGTATTTCGATCAGAATACCCAGCCGACTCTGCAGATCGCCTTGACGCCCTTCGGCTGCCCGATTGTAATTCCATCGCAAGGGGGCAGATTCGGTTACGATGTTCAGGTGTCCAACAATGCCGCGATCCCCGAAACGGCGGATGTCTGGATTTCGGCGACGCTTCCCGGCGGATCGCAAACCGGTCCTCTGGTGGGTCCCGTGCGGTTAACCCTTCCTGCGCAGATCACAGTTGCCAGAACTAGGATTCAGGATGTCCCTGGAAACGCTCCTGTGGGAATTTACTGCTATCGCGCCTGCATCGGGACCTATCCCGAAATCATTGCGGACAGCGACAGTTTCTACTTTGAGAAAAACGGCAGCAGCGCTGTTTCATCATTTGGGGAATGGTCGAATCGCGGTGAGGAATTTTCGGCGGGCGATGGATTTTTCTACATATATGCGGAAGTCTTTTCCTTGGATGTATCACCCGCTCCGTTCAATCTGTCGTGCGCTGTGATGTTTCATCTTCCAGCGGCGGATCGAGTGCGGCTGACCGTCTATGATCTCGCAGGACGGAAAGAAATGGCGGTCTTTTCCGGCTTGATGAACAGCGGTGACCAGCGACTGGTCCTTGATGGCGGAAAATTGAATTCCGGCGTGCATTTTTATTCGTTGCAAGTGGGAGACCGCACCGTCTGCGGGAAACTGGTCTTGTTGAAATAGCGGTGCGGGGGACCCCGCTGATAATGAGAAAAAGTGAGGGGATATTAAGTAAAACGGCAGCCGTTGTGATGGGACGGTTGCCGTTTTTTACAGGCAATGGCGATCAATCCCAGTCTGCTAGAAGGATCTGCAGAAGGAAACTCCGCGGGGCCGACGGGGCTCGAACCCGCAACCTCCGGCGTGACAGGCCGGCGCTCTAACCGAGTTGAACTACGACCCCAGATGATCTTCAGCTTGCTGTATCCTGCGCCTCGAGATTCCAGCCGAATCGGTTGAGGTTGGATTTTCAGCGAATTTTGAATCAACTAATATAATCTCTTTATTTCCTCGTATCAAGCACTTCTTGCAGAATTATTTATTCCATTTTCTGTTTGGATTTGCGGATTCTTAAAAACTCCCGTCCGGCCGTCGTCACCGCGATGCAGACTAACTCACCTCTGCGCAGCGGTTCTTTCGGCGTCAGGACATCTACCCCCCACAGCTTCAAGAAGAACCGGGAGAAGAACAGAACCGGAGAAAAATTGAATCCTGTGCTGGCGACCAGCACAATCCCGCGATACCCTTTCCGCCGCAGTTGTCGAATCAATCTCATCCCCGCCGTTTGGCCCTCCATGGTGATGTCTGTGACGATCAGAGAGTAAGCCTCGGCGCCGTTTTTCTGGAGCATTTCGAGGCCCTCGCCGGCGCTGCGGGCGCGGTCGAAACGAAATCCGTCCGGTTCAAGGTGCCGCAGCAGCATCGCCGCGTACGTGTCGTTGTCATCTACGATCAACGCCGGGCGTTGTCGGTGAGTTTGGTTCATCTACAGCAGAAATTGTTGTTGGCAGAGGCGGATGAAAAGATCGCAGCGCTCCAGCAATTCCTCATAGGTGCCTTGATCCACCAATCTGCCTTGGTCGAGAACGACGATTCGATCCGCTTTGCGGATCGTCGCGAGACGGTGTGCGATGATGATGAGCGTATGGGCTTTGCTCAAGGATTCGAGCGCCTGTTGAATCAGAGTTTCCGACTCGCTGTCCAATTGAGAAGTGGCTTCGTCGAAAATGATGATGGGCGGGTCGTCAACCAGAGCTCGCGCGATGGACAGACGCTGCTGTTGTCCGCCGGAAAGCGTCAAGCCGCGGTCGCCCACCTGCGTCTCGTACCCCGAAGGCAACGCCTCGATGAAACCATCTGCGTAGGCTAATCGGGCGGCTCGAGTGATCTGTTCCCGCGAGATCTCTTTTCTCCCGTAACCGATGTTCGCCGCCACCGTATCGTTGAAGAGCACAATATCCTGTGAGACGATGCCGAACAGACGATGCAAAGCATCGGGCGCAATCCGCCTCAAATCGTGACCGTCAATCGTGATCCGTCCTGTCGTAGGGTCAAAGAGTCGCACCGCCAACCCGATCAAGGTGGACTTTCCCGCGCCGGATGGTCCTACAATCGCGAGCGTCATCCCCTTGGGGATTTCGAAGGTGATATCGGTGAGGGCGTCTCGATTCATGCCTGGATAGCGGAACGTTACGCTTTCGAACCTCACGGCGTTCTCGAATGAATTCAGAGGTTCCGGATTCACGGCGACCGGCAGTCTTTCATCCGTGTCCAGAGCGCTGAAGATCCGATCCGCCAGCGCGGAAGAGATCTGCAGCGAGTTGTATGCCGAAACGAGGGACTTCGCGGGTGTCAGGATCGAAAAGAGGATCGCGATGAAGCGGACGAAGTCTTCGGCGTCTATGGATGCTTTCTCGAAGACGAGATATCCGCCGTAAATCAGAATCAGGGTGATGATCCCCAATCCGAGCAGTTCCGTCAGCGGTACATTGACAAAATCCAATCGCCTTTGTCGGAGAGCCATCTTGAAGTGTCTTTGCGTCGTCTCTTCGAATCGCCGATTTTCCGCCGCTTCCGTACCGAAAATCTTGATCAGCCTGATTCCTCCCAGCCGTTCCTGCAATAGGTGCGTCACCTGAGCCAGAGCATTTTGAACCCTCAGGCTCTTGCGCTTCAGACTTTGACCCAGCCGCTCGATCAAAATTCCCGCCGCCGGCAGTAAAATCAGCGCCGCCAGCGTCAGCTTCAGTGAGATCGCCACCAGCAGAATCAGGAAAATCGCGATGACGAAGGGATCCCGCATCAGGAAGGTGATCGCCTTCATGATGTGGTTGTTCAATGCGGCGACGTCATTCAATACGACGGAAGCCAGCTCTCCGACTTTGCGTGTGTGGTAAAAACGGATGGATTGCGATAAGTAATGTGAATAGATCCGATCCCGCAAATCTTTAATGACCTTCTGTTCGATAAAGGACAGATAATATACCTGTCCAACATCGAAGAGATTGCGGAGCAAGAACGTGAAGAAGAAGACGATCCCCACGCGCTTCACAATATCGAAACGACTGCCGCCTCCGAGCAGCTGCCAGGCGAAATTCTTCAGGGTTTCGTTCAGATCTCTCGAGTCAACCGGAATGCTCTGGACCAGATAGCTCCCTTCCGGCGCGAATATCGACGTGATGAAGGAAGCGGAAAGCCAGATGGCGGCGGCGTTAAAAAGAGCGTAGAGTATGGAGCAGAGGAAAGCGAACGCCAGCGTCCGTTTGTAGGGCAGGACGAATTGAAGAAGGCGGAGATAAGATTGCATGAATTAAGGGATGCTGTTACTGCGTTGGATGCGTCTTGTAGCGCGTCGGCTCATTCTTTGAATTTGAAGCGGGCCTTGAAATGCCTAAGCGGCAGTTCTTTCCCGTAAACGATCTCCACGCCGGGGATTTGATCGCGATCGTCGTAGAGTAGTTTCAAGGCTTCAGCGACGGATGCCAAATCCGCATCTTCATAGCGCAGCCTTGGCACAGCGAAACGAACGAAATTCACTTCAGGAATGGTTTCTTTCCCACTGCTTGCATCGTACGAACCGAACGCGAGATTGCCCAGTTCGCAGCCGCGATGGCCGTAACCTGCCAGCAGCAGCGCCGTCAGGGAAATTCCTCCGTAATCCTCCGCGCGCATACCAGTCTGCGCGAAGAAGCGGTTAACGTCGAGGTAAACGGCGTGTCCGCCGGTGGGCGTCAGGATGGGAAGTCCGCGTTCCAACATCGCCCGGCCAAACCGCTCGATCTGCCCGATCCGGTACGTCAGATACTCCTCCTTCAACGCAATCTTCAAGCCGGCGGCTAAAGCCATGATATCCCTGCCTGAAAGCCCTCCGTAGGTGGGGTGACCTTCTTTGATGATCTGGTGATCCGTGATCCGGTCCGGGATCCCGGGGTATTTTTCCAAAAATGCCCCGCCTTCGCGAAAGAACAAACCGCCCCCCATATTGACGATCCCGTCCTTTTTGAAAGAGATGGTGAAGCCGTCGGCATATTGGAACATTTCCCGGACAATTTCGGGGATGGATTTATCTGCATACTCCGCTTCGTGGCGCTGGATGAACCAGGCGTTTTCGGCGAAGCGGCAGGCGTCGAACAGCAAGGGAATCCGGTATTTTCGTGTGATTTCCGCGACTTCCCGAATATTCATTAGTGAGACCGGCTGACCGCCGCCGGTGTTGTTGGTGATGGTCAAATAAACAACCGGAATGCGCGCGCTTTCTTTCGCTAATAGTTCCTTCAACCGCGCCACGTCCATATTGCCTTTGAATCGGGACCGGCTGGAAGATTCCCGCAATTCCGGCGAAAACAGATCCAGTGCCTGGATGCGGTTCGCTTCGAGGTTTGCGTGCGTGGTGTCGAAATGCCCGTTGCTGGGGATGATCAGATTTTTTCCGGTTCGCGCGATCTGAGTGAAGAGGGCGTCTTCGCAGGATCTCCCCTGGTGAAAGAGGAAGGCGTTATGAGCGATGCCGGGCTTTCTCGAAAAAAATTCCTCTCCGAAAACTTCCGCAATCACATCCCGCAATTTGAAATAACCGCGGTTGGAACCGTACGCTTCGTCTCCAAGGTGAAGAGCCGCCCATTGCTCGTTGGTCATCGTCGTCGTGCCGGAATCGCTGAGCAGGTCGCAGCCTGTGATCATCTCCGAAGGGAAATAGAAGACGTTTAAGCCGGCTTCATCGAGCGCGCGTGCGCGTTCCTCCGCAGTGAAAATCCCTTTGAATTCTACAGAATGATTGAAATAAGGTCTTGGTTGTATCTTGCATTGATTTTCGGGAGCGAACCGTTTGACGAGCTTCGTGAGTTCCATTGTCTCCATTCCTATGGATGAACATCCGGCATATGCGTCCGCATCTTGAAAACCGACCGACGCAGGGAAGTTGATCAATCGAAATATAGGGGTATTCCCTCTGCAAGTCAAGCGATTTTGTTCTTTTATGCAAAACGGGCCCTCACATTCTGAAAATCCGCATAGCCGAAGCGCGGTCTTCGAGACTTCACCGCTTCCCGAAAGTTTTCCATTGCTTTTAAGCAATCGAATTCCTATATTTTCAGAGGAAAACGCTTTTAAGGGAATTCTCTTACACAGAATTCTACACCTAATCAGCGCCGCCGGGGAGCGGAACATCGTCTCTCTGTTGCCGTATAAGGGTTAAACCGAGTCTAAAATCCAACCATCAGGTCCATTATGGGGAAGAGTCGAACGGATTTCGATCCGATGAATTCTCGCATTGTCGGTGAAGGATTGACCTTCGATGATGTCTTGTTGCTGCCGCGGCGATCCTCTATTCTGCCGCATCAGACGGATGTCTCCACGCGCTTGTCCCGGCATATCCGCCTGAACATCCCTCTGGTCTCCGCGGCGATGGACACCGTCACCGAATCCCGGCTCGCCATCGCGCTGGCGCGGATGGGGGGGATCGGGATCATTCATAAGAATCTCGCGCCGGAGGATCAAGCTGCGGAAGTGGATCGCGTCAAACGCGCCGAAAGCGCCATCGTCCTGAATCCGGTCACGATTTCTCCCCGGCAGACGGTGAGGGAGGTCCTGGCGATTATGCAGAAAGAATCCATTTCCGGCATCCCCGTAGTGGACGGCGATCGGCTGGTGGGCATCGTCACTCACCGCGATCTGCGCTTCGAAACCGATCTGGATCAGCCCGTTTCCGCCGTGATGACTCACGACAGATTGATCACCGCTCCGCCCGATTCCACACTGGAAACCGCCGAGAAAATTCTGCAGAAAAACCGCATCGAGAAACTGCTGATCGTGGATGAGTCCGGCAAATTGGTCGGTTTGATCACCGTCAAAGATATCCAGAAGAAAAAGCAATATCCGTATGCCTGCAAGGATGATCGCGGCAGATTGCGTGTGGGCGCAGCGGTGGGGGTGGGCCGCGATCTGGATGCGCGACTGGAAAAATTGGTGGAAGTCGGGGTGGACGTCGTCGTAGTGGATACCGCTCACGGTCACAGCGAAGGAGTGCTGAAAGCGGTGGAGAGAATCCGCAGCCGCTTTCCCGATCAAGAGGTGATCGCCGGAAACGTCGCCCGCCGCGAGGGCGTTGCGGATTTGATCTCCGCCGGAGCGGATGGGGTCAAGGTCGGCATCGGTCCCGGTTCCATCTGCACCACCCGGGTCATCGCGGGGATCGGTGTCCCGCAACTGACGGCGATCCTGGATTGCGCCGAAGCCGCCGCGAAGGAAAACGTCCCGATCATCGCGGACGGGGGAATCAAGTATTCAGGGGACATTGCCAAAGCCATCGCCGCCGGCGCCGATTCCGTGATGATCGGTCAGCTATTCGCAGGGATGGAGGAGAGCCCGGGCGAAATGATTACGCTCGAGGGGCGCAGCTACAAAGTATTTCGTGGGATGGGTTCCCTGGGAGCCATGGTGGATGGCAGCGCCGACCGATATTTCCAAGCCGGTGAAACCCGCACTAAACTCGTGCCGGAAGGAATCGAAGGTCGGGTGCCTTATCGCGGCAAGCTGGAGGATACCGTCTATCAATTAGTAGGCGGCTTGAAGGCGGCGATGGGGTATTGCGGTGCGAAGAACTTGAAGGAACTGCAGAAAGAAACTCAGTTCATCCGCATCAGCCCGGCGGGTTTGCGGGAGAGCCACCCTCACGATGTCATCATCACTCAGGAAGCTCCGAACTATAAGCTGTAATAGCCGGCAATGGTCAAGCGCTCAGCTTGCTGACGTGGACCGCCAATTTCGATTTATAATTCGACGCGTTGTTGCGATGGATGATCCCTTTGCGAGCCAGGCGGTCCAGAATGGAAACAGCGCCGCGCAGGTTTTTCTCCCCCTCGGATTTGTTTGCGGATTCCCGGACCTTGCGGATCGCACTCTTCAACATAGAACGATAAGCGCGATTGCGCCGGCGGGCTTCTTCACTTGTGCGCATGCTCTTCTTATAAGCCTTGTGATGCGGCATCCCTTCTCCCGATACAATTACCATTATTAATGAAAGTATGAAACACTAATATACAATTTATTATTCCCAATGTCAAGTCCTGAAATCGCCGAAATTAATTCGCATCCGATTTCGCAGCAGGATCTTTCCAACGTCGTCGCGTTGACCGGCGCCGGCGTTTCCGCGGAGTCGGGCATCCCCACTTTTCGCGGTCTCGGAGGCTATTGGTCCAACTTTCGTCCGGAAGAGCTGGCGACACCGCAGGCGTTCAGCGAGAATCCCGTAAGGGTCTGGGAATGGTATTTGTACCGCCGAGAGCTGATCGCCAACGCTCAGCCTAATGCCGGTCATTATGCTCTGGTCGAACTGGAACTGGCGCTGGAGCCCGATTTCTATTTGATTACTCAGAATGTGGACGGATTGCACCGCCGCGCCGGGAGCAAGCGGGTGATCGAATTGCACGGCAATATTTTCATCAATCGCTGCGCTTCCTGCTATAAACGTTCTTCGGATGATGAGCTGGATTTCAATAAATTGCCGCCGAAATGCCCGTTTTGCGGAGGACCGGTCCGTCCCGGTGTGGTCTGGTTCGGCGAGAACCTGGATATCACCGCGATTGAAGATTCTTTTCGGGTTTCCCGGGAAGCGACCCTGTTTCTCGTGATTGGAACATCGGCGATTGTGCATCCGGCGGCTTCTCTGCCGTTCGCCGCCGCCGAAAACCACGCGAAAATCATCGAAATCAACGTCGAAGAAACGCCGCTCAGCTCCATCGCCGCTGTCAGTCTCAGATATCCATCCGCAAAGGCGCTGCCTCCGCTGGTGGAGAAGATCAAACAAGTAAAATGCGAAGAGAAACCGCAAATAAACGAATAATCCGACAGCGCCGAATCGTCGCTTATGCCGCCGTTGCCTGGCTGTTGATCGCAGTCAGCTTTGGGATGCAGTCCTGCGCCTATTTCAATACGTATTACAATGCCAAACGCTATTTCCGCGAAGGGGTAAAAGAGAATGAGGGTAACGAAACAGGGCGTCCCAAAACGACCAATTACCAGAAAGCGATTGACTCCGCCGCGCGAGTCCTCGAATATTATCCCGACAGCAGGTATGTGGATGACGCCTTGATGATTATGGGTAAAGCATACTACGAAACCCAGAATTACCCCAAAGCGAAACGAAAATTCGAGGAATTGTTGACGAACTATCCAAATTCGCCGCTGGCGGGTGAAGCGGAGCTCTGGCTGGGGCGCAGCATGATCGCTATGGGGGAAGAAGAGCAAGGGATTAGCGTTTTAACAAAATTATGGGGAACCAGTGCCTCCAGAGAAATCCGCCTGGAGAGCCGCCTGCGTCTGGCGGATTATCATTTCAAGAAGGAGAATTACCGCTCCGCATTGACGGAATATCTGAAATATCTGGAAGATGCGGAGGATAAAAGGGGTCGAGCGCAGGTCTGGCTGCAGACGGGCGAATGCTATTTCGCCTTGAAAGAGTTCGAAAACGCCGAATCCGCTTTCCAGAAAGCGTTGAACGAGAAGCCGAATCGCAAGCAGGAATTCAACGCGATCTTCAAACGGGCGTTGACCCTGCAGCAGCAGGGAAGATTGGAAGAAGCTCTGAGCATCGCCGACAAATTGCTGAAGAATGAAAAATTCTTCCCATATATTGAACAGGTCTATCTCAGCAAGGCGGAAATGCTGGCGGAACTGGGGCAAGTTCAGGAAGCGGAAGAGTTGTTCAAGAGGACGATCGAACTGTATCCCAGATCGCTGACTTCCGCCAAAGCCTCCTACCTGTTGGGTCAGATTTACCTGCGTCAGACGGCGGATTTTGAAAAAGCGGAGGAGTATCTGAATAAGGTGCGGATGGAGAGCGCGCAAAGCGAGTTCGCTCTCCCCGCGCAGAGCATTGTTGAGGATCTCAGAGATCTGAAAATCTTGAATTTCAAGATTGATTCGCTGCGTGCCGACTTAGATACGCTCGAATATCGCCTGCAATGGATCGCCGAACATCAAAGCGAACTGGACACCCTTTCCCAGCCGGATTCCTCCGCTTTGCAAAATCTCTTGCCGCAAACGGAAGCTCCTGGATCACCGGAACAAGCAAAAAAATTTCCGGAATCTCCAATACCGCCATCACAACAACATCCCGGAATCCCGCCCGAGTCTATGCCGTTCGCCCGCCCGGGGATAGAAGGGAAGGGGGGGATGCCTTTCGATCCGAACGCGTTCGCTTCGCCGGTTCCCGGAACGACTCCTGAAGCGACGCCTGCCCGAAGAAAACCCAGACTCCAGCCCCTGCCCACCGATTCCGCTGCGGTGTACGACCGGATGGAGAACGACCGCGCCGAATTGGCTGAACTGCGTTTCCGTTTGGCGGAACAACTCTGGCTGCAATTTGATTATCTGGACAGCGCCCGCACTATCTTCACTGAACTCGCTCTGAAAGAGGAGTATCCCGACGTCAGCGCGCGTTCCCTATTGGCGCTCTATCGCTTGGAACAATTGCTGGCGCCGGATTCCACCGCTTCGGATTCGCTTTTGCAGCTCGTTCACGACAAATTCCCCGAGACGGAATACGACCGCTGGGTGCGCATCCGGCTGGAATTGGAACCTCTGCCGGAACCGGTGGATTCGGCGGCGTACAGCTTTATGCAGGCAGAGCATCTCTGGCTGGACGACCGGCTTCCGCGGGAAGCCGTGCGCCGATACCTGGATGTCTCCCGCCGCTATGCCGATACGGAATACGGTCCCAAAGCCCTCTACGCCGCCGCCTGGCTGCAAGAGCATGTTTTGGAAGATATTTCCGGCGCTTTAACCTCGTATGATTCGCTCGTAACGCGCTACCCCTCTTCGCCTTATTCTCAAAAGGCGCGCATGAAAATCGCGCCACCCCCTCCGGAGGCTCCGGATACCACGGCAGCACCGGCGGATACGAGCGGAACAGGCGTGGATATCGTTCTGGAAGGACCGGCGCCCGCGGGTTCAGGAGCTCCCGAATTGATCGGAGGACAGAAAGCGCTGGAAGACTATATTCATAAGAATCATCTCTATCCGCAGGTGGCGCTGGAGGCGGGAATTTCCGGCCAGGCGATCGTCGAATTCACCGTGGATGAGCGCGGCAGACCGAGCCGATTCAAAGTGGTCAGCGAAGATCCGGAAGGGTTCGACTTCGGCGAAAAGGCGATCCAGGCGCTGCAGGGAATGCGCTTCAGACCGGGCTATGAGAATGAGAAGTACATCGAAGCCCCTGCCACTCAAGTTGTAATCTTCAATCCGTAAATGATTCAGGAAACAGGCGTCTTGCTGGAAAAGCGGCGTATTCGAAACGACATCTTCAACTTGACTCTCGAATTGCCGGGCATTGCGGGTCTAGCCCGCCCGGGGCAATTCGTGCATTTGCTGATCCGGAATGCGCCGGGCGTTCTTTTGCGGAGACCCTTCAGCATCGCTTCGGTCAACGGATCCGAACTGCGCCTTCTGATCCGCATCATCGGCACCGGCACGCGTGCGTTGTCCGAAACGGAAATCGGGTCGGCTTTCGATGTCATCGGTCCTCTGGGAACGGGTTTCGACCTGTCGGACGCAACTCGTGTTCTGCTGGTGGCGGGGGGCATCGGAGTCGCTCCGTTGCTGATGCTTCAGGACGTCTTGAATTCCGACGGCACGGAAGTGCATTTTTTTCTGGGGGCGCGCAGCCGGGAGGAGTTTCCCTTGGACGATGCCGAAATCAGCCGGCGCAGAATTGCCTGCGCCACGGATGACGGCAGCTTCGGCGCTCACGGGCTGGTTTCCCAGCTCTTCGACGATTGGCTCTCTACAGCGCAGAATCGGCGGGATTTCGTCGTCTTCTCCTGCGGTCCGGCGGCGATGATGCGGGCTGTTCAACACATCTGCGAAGAGCGGTCTCTGCGACATCAGGTTTCCCTCGAAAACCGCATGGCGTGCGGCATCGGCATCTGCCAAGGCTGCGCCGTGCGGATGAAAGCGGGTTTCCGTTTGGTTTGTAAGGATGGTCCCGTCTTTAACGCTTCAGACGTGGATTGGTCGGCCTTTACGGAATAATGAAAATCGGCTTGAACCGAAATACTACAACTTTGATATATACGCGAGCGATCGTGACAAGTACCGCCGGATTGAAAATATGAATGTGGATCTTCAAGTCTCGTTGGGACCTTTGACGCTGAAGAATCCGGTCTTGACGGCTTCCGGCACATTCGGATACGGCACGGAATACCATGAACTGTTCGACGTCTCTCGCCTCGGAGCCGTCATCGTCAAGACGATCACGCTGAAACCCCGTTCCGGCAATCCGGCGCCCCGCATCTGGGAAGTGGGGGGTGGGATGCTGAATTCCATCGGTTTGGCGAACGTCGGCGTGGATGCCTTCATCGCCGAGAAGCTCCCGACGCTGCGGGAGATTGGAGTGACGGTCATCGTCAATATCGCCGGTTCCACGGTGGAGGAATACTGGGAACTCGTGGAAAAGCTGGATGAACACGACGGCTTCGAAGCGTATGAGATCAACATCTCCTGTCCCAATGTCAAGGACGAGGGGATGGCGTTCGGAACCAGTTGTCCGGCGACGGAGCAGATTGTGCGCGGCGTGCGGGATCGAACCCGGCGGGCGGTGATTCCGAAGCTGACTCCCAACGTGACGTCCGTCGGCGAAATCGCCCGCGCCTGCGAAGCCGCCGGAGCCGACGCGCTTTCGCTGATCAACACTCTGGTGGGAATGGCGGTGGA
>CAZUTK010000039.1:0-30238 GCA_964623265.1 uncultured bacterium
ATGTCTTCATCGTCTTCCATGCCGGCGTAGGGCAGGATTTTCAGGTCGGCTTCGACGAAACACCGCACGACATCCCGTCTGCAATGATCACTCTGGAGGATCTACGCGGCGCGCTGGAAGACCCGGATTACCCTGGTATCGAAGTCAACGGAGCGTACGTGACGCGCGGTCTGCTACTTCCGGAATCCGAGAGGCAATCCGAAGTGGACGTCGAAATCGCTTTGAACGGCACCGCCGCCCTTCTCTTCGCGAATTACCTCGGCTTGCCCGCCTTATACAACACCGAAAACGGCACGTCCGGCATCGGGCGGTTCGGGTTGATGGACCAAGGATCCGGTAATTTCGCCGGTATGATCCCCGCCAGACCCTGCGCTTGGTCGCGGGTCTTCATGGGCTGGGAAGAAGCGGTGACAATCCGCCCAGATGCCGCTGCCGACACGTTCTATGTGAATGTATCCGGATACGGAAACCCAGCAGATACGACTCTTCATCCCATTTATCGCGTGGATTTAGACGAAAACGAATACTTTCTCATCGAAAATCGCTCAGATGATCCGGATTCTCTCGGCTTTACTTATGTCTATGATCGGCAGAATCGTCGTCTGAAAGTTCGTAAGGACTATACCATCGAGGTTATGGACGGCGGCTTCGGAGTGATCGTCCGCGCCGACAACTATGATTTCGGCATCCCGGGTGAAGGAATCTTGATCTGGCATATTGATCAGAGCGTCATCGAAGCGAAGTATGCGGAGAATGCGGTCAATAACGATCTTTCCCATCGCGGAGTCGCGCTGGTGGAAGCCGATGCGGCGCAGGATATTGGTCAACAATACGGCTTCCTTGATGTAGGTTACGGTGTAGAGTACGGTTGGTCCCGCGATTTCTTCTTCGCCGGCAACGAAGAATTCCTGGCGGCGAATCCGAAATACAGTTCGGTCGTCTTCTACAATGAATCGTTTCCGAACACAAAAACTTACAGCGGCGCTTCGACTGGGTTGCGCTTCGAAGGCTTCAGTCCGCGCGCTACCGTGATGAGCTTCCGCATAGAGAACGACTGGGCGCAGGCAGGCTTTCCGCGCAAGCTCGCGGAGGCTTCCTCTCAGCTCTCGCCATCCGCCATAGACTTCGATCAAGACGGGAAAACCGATTGGATCCTAACGGTGACGCCCAGCGGCGCGATTCAAGCGTTTGATGCTTTGGGGCGCGCGCATGGAAATCTGTATGAGACTCGCTGGATAACAAACCTGCTCGGCGACAGCGCGCTGGTTCACGATACCTTGCTGGCGCGGGTGGATTCGATCCGTTTTTCGCCTGCCCTGGATGTTGCGGGAAACGGCTTCTTCGGGATCTTTCCAGCCGTCGGAGGGAAAATTTACCGGCTGGAGTATGACTTGGGCGTTGATCAGCTGGTTTTGGACAGCCTTAGCGTAGATTCATCCGTTTCCTGTCTGCCGGTAATCCGGGGCAGCGGCGAACAGCGGATTTGGGCGGTCGGCACTTCTACGGGAGAATTCCTCGCCTATGATGCGGAAAACGGCGTCCGTTTCAGCTCTATTCCATTCCCTGGGGAACCCGTCGTCGGTCTCTGTCTGCAGGACACCTCGCAGTCAGCGCCGTTTTTCCTGCTGACTGCTTCCGGAGGAGCCGCCTTGCTGGATGCTTTTGAAGAGAAGATAATCTGGAGCACCCGATTGCCTCTGACTTCAACCTTTCCACCTGTCTCGATTTATCAGCCGATCTATCAACGTTGGGATCTGGCGGTTGTAGGAAATGGGGGGGATGCAGTTTTACTGAATCCTGAAGACGGGACTCTCCGCGCTGGGTTTCCCGTTAAAACCGGAATGCAGATCACTGCACCGCCCGCCGCTGCGGATTTCGATCGCGACGGCAGGCAGGAGGTTCTGCTTCTGGGCGCAAATCGCATCCTCGGGCTTTCCGCCAACGGCACGATCATGGCGAACTGGAAGACGATCGTGGATGCCAATAGACCTCAGGCGCCGCTGCTCTCCCCGCCGCTGCTCTGCGATATGACGCTGAATTCCAATATATCTGAAACCGGCGTGATCAAGGTGGTGTTCGGCTGGTCCGATGGATCCGTGGATGTCGCCGGCAACACCGGCGTCTCTTCCAGAGATTTCCCCTTGGCGACGGGAAACCCGGTGCATTCATCCCCGCTTATGGTGCAGTTGGACGATGACGTAAAGCCGGAACTGCTGGCGCTGGATGCGCAGGGAATGCTGTATTGCTGGCATCTGGCGCAGCCGGGAGCTTTCGAACAGATGCGCATCCCCTGGAACGGACTGCAGAACGGCAACCAACGCCGGGGTTTGGCGCTGGATGTGGTGCCGGTAGCGCCGCAGGATCCTACTCTTCTAATTACGTCGAAAGTTTATCCATGGCCCAATCCCGCGAGCGATGTCTCGCATATCCGCTACAAAATGGGTCAATCCGGAACGGTGACTGTGAGAATCTTCGATCAAGCCGGCGATCTGGTCGAAGAGCTGCACGGGGCGGCGGAAGCGGGACTGGAAGGGGAAATCCTCTGGAACCTGAACGGAGTGGATTCAGGTGTTTACATCGGTCGAGTCGAAGCGGAAACGAACGGCAGGAAAGAAAAGGCGTTCATTAAAATTGCAGTGATCAAGTGAAATATTCCCATACAAGGCGGCGACTCGGCTTATTTCGATTGTGTGCCGGTCTGGCGATGATTCTCTTGCAGACTCCTCGCCTGCAGGCGCAGCCGGAAGAATACAATCATCCGGAGCTGCACTGGATGGTGCACGAAACCTCGCATTTCCGCATCTTTTACCATGACGGCGCGGAACGCACCGCTCGCGAGCTGGCTGCGATCGCAGAGGAGATTTATGATCCCATCACCAGCCTGTATGACTACTATCCGGACAGCAAGACGAGCGTAATCGTTCGGGATCACGACGATTACTCGAACGGCGGCGCTTACTATTACGACAATAAGATCGTGATCTGGGCGACCGCTCTGGATTTCGCCCTGCGCGGGACGCATCACTGGCTGCGCAACGTGATGACTCACGAATTCACGCACTTGATCCAGCTGGGCGCATCGCGGAAGGGTCCTCGCTGGCTGCCGGCGTTCTATCTGCAGTGGATCGAATACGAGAAGGAGAAGCGCCCGGATGTCTTGTACGGCTATCCGAATGTCCTGGCGTCCTATCCGCTGCCGCTGACCGTGATTCCCCCTTGGTTTGCGGAAGGCGCTTCGCAAACTCAGCGTCCCGGATTAGGCTATGAACATTGGGATTCCCATCGGGATATGCTGCTGCGGATGCGGGTTCTGGAAGGCAAGCTATTATCCTATACGGAGATGGGGTATTACGGTAAAACCAGTCTGGATGCAGAGTCCGTTTACAATCAGGGCTTCTCGCTGGTGCAATACATAATCCATCATTGGGGTGCGGATGCACTGCAGGATTTATCCAATGAAATGCGCAATCCCCTAGCCTGGAATTTTGATTATGCCCTGAAGAGGCGATTGCAAATCAGTGGTAAAGAGCTCTATAATCGCTGGTCGGATCACCTGCGTCAGGAATACGAACAGCGCACCGAGCAAATCCGCCGTAATCCCGTTTCCGGGGAAATCATTCGAGAAGACGGTTTCGCGAATCTGCACCCGCGTTGGAGCCCGGACGGTGAAACCATCGCCTATACCTCTAACCCCGGTGCGGATTATTTCTTCTTATCCGGATTGTACCTTTATGACATCCAGAATAAAACGCACAAGCAGTTGACCGCCGGCGTGGGTTCGCAGTTAGCCTGGAGTCCTGACGGGAGATTCATCTTCTTCCACAAACAATTCAATCCGGATCGCAACCGTTCCCGCTATGATGATTTGGCGGCTTGGGATCGCCAGACAGAGAAAGTTCTGCGCCTGACTCAATCGCGCAGAGCTTCTCAGGTGGATCTGTCGCCCGATGGAAAACGCCTTTGTTTTGTCGTGAATTCCGACGGTACGGAAAACCTCTGGGCGGCGCAGCTCAGCGAAGCCTGGTGGGAAAAACCGATCGCGGAACGCCTCAGCAACGAGATCGCTCTGACGCATTTTTCCAACGGCGAGCAGGTTCACACTCCGAAATGGTCGCCCGACGGCGAACGCATCCTCTTCGCCTTAAATCGCGATCGTGAGCGCTCCATCCTGCTGTACGATTTGCGGGATGAAACCAGTCGGACTGTGATGGCTACCGGCGCGGACGGCAGGGATCCCGCCTGGTGCGGTTCAGATGAGTTCTATTTTTCATCGGATCAAACAGGGATTTTTAACCTCTATCGCTATAGTCTAAAGGACGGCGCATCTGCTCCGGTGACCAATGTGCTGGGCGGAGCTTTTATGCCGGATATTTCCTCCGAAGGGCGGATCGTCTATTCGGAGTATCACGCCGCTGGCTATAAACTGGCTCTGATGGATTCCGCGATTTCCGTCCTCCCTGAGCAGATGGTTTATATCGCGGGTTATGCGAATAAGCTGCCGGAAGTTGCTTATTCGGACGAACCTGCCGTGGAACCGCCGAGCAAACCCTATAAGCCCAGTTTCGATAAAACCTTCGTTTTTCCGCGGCTGGCGATGGATTACGGGACGTTCAAGCCCGGGCTGTATTTTTATTTCCAAGACATTCTCGAGCAATTGAGCGCTTTCGGCGGATTTTCCATGAACACTAAAAAGGATTACGATCTCTTCGCCCTGCTCGATTATAAGAGGCTGCATCCTACACTTTTTATTGAAGCCTACAACCTCGTGCGTCACACCCGCCAGACCTTCGAAGATCCCACGAAAATCATCGGCGAACAGGGTTCCGGTGCTTCCGCGGTGCCGATCTACGAAAAATATTCGATTGACTATAACTTCAATTTGCTCGAAGTGGATGCGGGGGCGAAAATTAAGCTGCGGGACGAAATCGGATTGCGGATCGCGGGGATTTTGTCCCGCTATAGAACGAATTTGACGCTGGACGACGGCACGGTCTTCGGCTATACGTATTTCAAAGGCAAAGCCGTCGAATTGGCGTTGACCGCGGACTATCGCGCGCCGGGCAGAGACCAGGATATTGCGCCGACCGGCGGATTTTTCTTGCAGGTAAAAGCCGCTCGAGAATTCAACGACTTTATTGACGGATTTGAAATCAACGCGGAAAAGGGCACGCTGCAGGAAGTGTACACGCCTTATCGCTACAATCGAATTCAATTTGTCGCAGATAAATATCTCGCATCGCCGTTGCACGCCCACCACAGTCTGACTTTCACCGCGGATCTCGGTTTCTTGGACAAACCGGTGGACGACTTTTTTCACCTCTATGCCGGGGGGCTGGATGGTATGAGGGGTTACTCCTATTACAGTATGGGGGGGACGAGAAAGGCGATTCTTCGAGGCGTATACGCTTTTCCGCTTCGTCGCGACATCGCCGCACAAATCGGATTCTTAAGCCTCGATAAAATCTATCTGCAGGGCTTCGCGGATATCGGCGACGCCTGGGAAGGAGATCTGGATTTCGCCGATCTGAAGAAAGACGCCGGCGCCGGCTTGAAAGTGCAGTTCTTCAGCTTCACGACTTTTCCCACGGCGCTTACTTTGGATGCCGCATACGGGTTTGATCAGTTCACCGTCGTGGACGAAAACGGGGAGCACGATTACGGCGCGGAATGGCGGTATTATCTCACGCTGCTGTTCAATTTCAATCTCCGTCATAGTGCCAGTCTGAGCAATGCGCGTTTTCGATGATAAACTCGGGATCTTTTTCGACTTGAAATCGCTGTAATAGATAGCGCCGTTTTATGAGTTTTCATTTCCAGGTAAGTCGGCACTGAAATTCGATAAAAAACCGATTTCGATAGAAGAGGTGAGAAATGCGTTGGTTTATGGTGACCCTATTAGTAATGATTCCGTTCCTGGCTCTTCAGGCGGACGTTCCGGATGCGCGGCGATTTCCGCTGGATGTGAAGAAAGCGCAGCTGGCGCAGGAACTCAGCCAGCCGGCGGAGGATCCGGCAAATGAAGTGAACGTGAGAGGAACTTCGAATCGGCTGGTGCCGGGAAAGGCACTCCTGCTATCCGCGATCCTGCCGGGGACGGGTCAACTGTACGGAAAAAATCCACTGATGGCGGGGGTGTTCTTCGCGATTGAAGTCGGCGCTTGGACCGGAGTGGCTCTGTATCACAGCAAGGGTATGCAGAAAGAAGATGACTATAAGAAGTACGCCAATGATTACTGGCTCTACTACGACGGTGCCTATTCGGGTGATTTCGGCTCCTATTTGGATTATGAGTATTGGGCGGCGGCTGTTATGGGACCTTACGGCGACGGTACCGGCGAGCTGTTCCCGGGCAGCATCACCGAATGGCAGGAAGAGACCTGGCAGAATAAGCTCAAATACCTCCCCCAGGACGGCTTCACGCACGAATTGGATCCCGAGGATAAAGATCAGCAGTATTATGAGATGATCGGAAAGTATAATCAGTTCGGCGCCGGCTGGCCTGCAGCGGGGGACGCGATTGCGGATTATCGCACGACGACTCACACCAACTGGCGCTGGGAAACCTCTAATAGTTATCGCGAAAATTATTTGAATCTGCGCAAGGAATCCAACGACGCCCTCGATATGTCCAAGAATTTCACTATGGTAGTGCTAGCGAATCATTTGATCTCCGCTCTGCACGCCGGCTTCAACGTCAGCTGGTATAATCGCAAGCTGGCGAAGGAGCAGAAGGTCGAGGGTTCATTCCGCATGGAGCCGAAACAGATCAACAACGAACAACTCACAATGGCGACTCTTCGCGTCAGGTTTTAGTCTCGAAGCGCAATGCATCTGCTTCATAAAACGATCATCATTGTTGTCTCCGTCGTCTTTTTTTTAGGAATCGAGGCGGCCGCGCGGGACAGTAAGATCCGTCTGTTCGAAGCTCGTCCGCATACAGCGCTGACTCAGCAGCTTCTGTCAGCAGAAGTGGATGCAGAAAACCTGTTCCGAACAGCCGTGGGGGAGAGTACCGATACGCGGCGGGACGTATCGCGGGGCGGAGCGATGCTGCGTTCGCTGCTGATCCCCGGCTGGGGGGAAGCCTATCTGGGCTATCGTGGGACGGCAAACGCTTTTTTCTGGGCGGACGTCGCCATCTGGGCGACGGTGATCAGCCTGGAAACCTACAGCCGCTGGCGCGAAGATCAGTTCATGGCGTTCGCCACGCAGCATTCCGGCGCGCAGATGTCCGGCAAGAGCGATTCCTTCTTCGCGGATATCAGCAATTATATGAACACGGAAGCCTACAACGAAGCGAGGCTGCGCAACCGCGATTTCGACGCCCTCTATACAGATCCTGCTTATTATTGGTCCTGGGATTCGGATCAAAGCCGTCTGGATTACGATCATATCCGGCTTTCCAGCCGGGCGGCGCACAATAAAATTTACTTCTTCATCGGCGCCGCCGCTCTGAATCGCATCATTTCCGTCATTGATGCCGGCAAGAAAGCAGGCGATCTGCAGAAAGACTCAAGGATCAGCTTCCGCGCCGAACCCGGCTGGCAAGATCAAGCTGCGACAATGCGCTTGGTCCTGACCGCCGCTCTTTCCCCCTGATACTGCTGCCTTTCTATGTATCGCCTATGCGGGTCCTCATCACCGGTGCCTCCGGCTTCATCGGCGGGCACCTGTTTCACTCCTGCCCATCGGGTTGGGACGCGTGGGGCACATATTTTGAAGCCTCTCTGAAACCGCCGTCTTCCCGTTGCTTGCGCTTGGATTTGAAAGACCACCGTGCGACGATCGAGACGCTCGAAACGATCCAGCCTGATCTCATCCTGCACGCCGCCGCCTATTCCCGCACGGCATTCTGCGAAAAAAATCCTGAGCTTGCCCGCGAGTTGAATGTAGCCGCCGTGGCGAATCTCGCTCATTTCTGCGCAGGTCGAAAGATCCGCTTGATTTTCCTGTCGAGCGATATGGTCTTCGACGGAACGAGGGGTTCTTATTCGGAGACTGATCCGCCGCACCCCATCAATGTGTACGGTGAAACGAAGCTGGAGGCGGAACGATTCGTTCTGGAACTGGAGGATATGGGCACTGTGGTTCGGTTGAATCTGGTCTACGGAAAACCGAGATTCGGTGGCGATTCTTTCTCAGAAGAGGTCATTCGTACGGTGCGATTAAATCAGCCTTATTACCTGTTCATGGATCAGTATCGGTCATTCCTCTCGGTTCGAAATCTGGCGCAGGTGCTCTGGGAAATCGTTGAAATCGGCTTTACCGGCTTGATCCATTTAGGCGGATCGGAATCTGCGGATCGTTATTCCTTCGCGCTGGCGCTGAGTCGCAGAGTGCATCTGGATCAGAGCTTATTTATCCCGATCAAGACGGCGCAACGGCCGGACCCGATCGGTGCCTTTCCGCTGCGCAACACATTCGATATTTCGAAGGCGAAAACCCTTTTGAAAACCCGTCTTCTGAATCTAGAAGAAGGGTTAGCGCTGGAGTATCCTGATTGAGATGTAATCTGAAAAAGACTAGCGGTGTTTGCAAGGAACCATTTATTAAGGGTTGAGTATCACCATTAAGCAAGACTTATTCGCGTTAGAATGGGGATGAAGCCATGAAGAGAGAAGACAAAAGAAACCGCTTTCAGATCGTGATTCTCAGCGTGCTGATGATCGGCTTGGCGGTTGCATTGAACGTGGGGAAAAGCGCCGCAGCGGATGATGATTCAGGTTATCTCGGGGTGTACCTGGGAGGACTGGATGACGAGCTGCGCGAATCGCTGAAATTCGGAGATGTCGGCGGCGCTTTCATTGACGGCGTCGTGCCCGGAGGTCCTGCGGAGAAAGCCGGCATTCAAGACGGAGATATCATCGTGCAGTTCGACGGCAAGGAGGTCGCCAATGAGAACGATCTGCGCAATCTGATTCGTTCTACACCGTCCGGGAAAACCGTGAATATCAAGGTATTCCGCGAAGGCGTCAGCAAAGATTTGACCGTACAAATCGGGGAAGCGCCCGAAGAATCGGAATCTTCGGATTCATTCAAAAAGAGCTACCGCCGCTATCTGGATTTGTCTGAAGGCGATTATCTTCCTTGCAGCGCCTGGCTCGGAGTGGAAATCCAAAATCTGACCGAGCAGCTCGGCGAGTATTTCAAGGTCAAGGATGGAGAAGGCGTCTTGATCACATCCGTTTTGGAAAAATCACCGGCGGAGCAGGCGGGATTAAAAGCGGGGGACGTGATCATCGCCGCTGGAGATCAGGAGGTTGAGAGCCGTTATGATCTCATGCGAATTTTGCGGGACAAAAAGGAGAATGACAAGATTAAGCTGATTGTAATGCGCGACGGGAAAAAGAAATCGTTCGAAGTCACTCTGGGGGAGCCGCCTGATGGCCGCTGCTTGCAATTCCCAGGGTGGCGCAAGTACGGGGGAATGCGCTATTTTGGAGATTGGGATGATTGGGAAGATTTCGGAGACAAGGTTCGGGACCTGCGCTTCAAGCTCGAATACCCTTCGAAGGATCTGCAGGATCAATTGGATCAGTTGAAAGAAGAAGTCGAAAAGCTGAAATCCGAACTGAATAAGCAATAGCTGGTTGTGTGAATCGGGAGCAGTCATCATCGGCTGCTCCCTTATTTTTCACTGATCTGTGAGGGCGAGTTGAATCTCTGGAGCGAACTGGCGAGACTGGAGAATTCCGGCACTCCCGCCGCGCTGGTGACGGTCATCCGAGTGCAGGGCTCGACGCCGCGGGAAGCCGGGGCTCGCATGATCGTACTGCCCGATGGAAAAATCATCGGGACGATCGGAGGCTCCGCCGTTGAATCGCTTGTCATTCGAGAAGCGCTGGAAGTTCTGCGCACCGGCAAAGCGCGCATCTCGCAATATGATCTGAATGATCCCGAGAAAAGTTCCAGCGGGATGATCTGCGGCGGAAAAATGGAGTTTTTCATCGAGCCCTTGAAGCCCCTGCCGCATCTCTACATTTTCGGAGCGGGACACGTCGGCCTGGCACTAGCGCAGATGACAGGTAATCTTGGATTGCCCTATACCATCGTGGATGATCGCCCTGAATTCGCCAGCCAAGAACGATTTCCGCAAGCGCTGCGCATCTGCTGCGGCAATTTTCCAGAAATCATCCCGACTCTCGATTGGATTCAGCCCGCCTTCATTGTGATCGTCACCCGCTGCCACGACACCGATCTGGAAGTATTGCGTCAGGTTTTACGCAAACCGCACGCATATTTAGGAATGATCTGCAGCCGCCGTAAAAAGGCGGAAATTTTTCGAATTCTTTCGGAAGAGGGGTTCAGCAAAGAGGAACTCGATCAGGTTCACGCTCCCATCGGATTGGACATACGATCGGAAACACCGGCAGAGATCGCCGTGAGCATCCTGGCGGAGATCATACAGGTCAAGAATCGCGGGAAGAGGTGAGGCGACCGCGAGTCATGTAGTGACTCTTGATTACAGTTTATCAAACAAAAAAGCCGAATTCGATTCGGCTTTTTCGTTTTTATGCATTCGCAGCTCAGCCGTCATATTCTTGAATAAATCTTTCGATGTCCCGCACGTCATCGTAACAGCCGATGAACAGCGGGACTCGCTGATGGAGCGACATCGGCTCGATGTCGAGAATGCACCGCTTGCCGTCGGATGCGTAGCCGCCGGCTTGTTCGACGACGAAAGCGAGAGGCGCCGCTTCATAGAGCAGCCGCAGTTTTCCTGTTGGTTTCTTCGGATCTTTCAGATCCGCCGGATAGAGGAAAACGCCGCCCGCCAGAAGATTGCGGTGGAAATCCGCCACCAAGGAACCGATATAGCGAGAATTGTAGGGGCGGCCGCTCGCCTTATCCGTCTCCTTCAGATGATCAATATACCTTCGGATGCCTTCCGACCAGTAATGATAGTTGCTCTCATTGGCGCTGTAAATGCGGCCCCGCCGCGGAGTCTTGATGTTCGGATGCGAAAGCAGGAATTCCCCGACGGAAGGATCCAGCGTGAAACCGTGCACCCCGTTTCCCGTGGTGTAGACCATCATCGTCGAAGATCCATAGATGATGTAACCGGCGGCGACCTGTTTGCGCCCTACCTGCAATAGGTCGTTTTCATCGCCAGCAACTCCCTTGGAAATCTTCCGGTGAATCGAAAAAATTGTCCCGACGGGGACATTGGCGTCAATATTGGATGAGCCGTCCAGAGGATCAAACGCGATGGTGTAATTCCCGCAGGGGTAATTCGGCGGGATTTCAATGGGGTTGCTGTCCTCTTCCGACGCCATGATGCAGACCCGCCCGGAATGATCCAGACTGTCAATCAGAATGTTGTTGGCGAATTCATCCAGTTTCTGGACTACTTCGCCTTGAATATTGGTCGCCCCGGTCGTACCCAGAATCTCCACCAGACCTGCTTTGTTGACTTCGCGGGAAATGATTTTTCCCGCCAGAGCCAGATCCATCATGAGTTGGGAGAACTCACCGGTCGCGCCCGGATGAGCCCTTTCCTGCATCATAATGTGATGCTCAATGGTGATGATTCTCTGATGATTCATCAGAAAACCCTCCTATATTAGACGCCTCGATGCTGCTCCATAATGCGTCGAGATCCGTGATGATCCAGTCCGCTTCCCGCAGATGATCCGCCGGCAATGTGGTTGTGATGGCGATGCACTGCATGCCCGCCGCCTTGGCGCTGCGGATGCCCAATGGTGCATTCTCAATCACCAGACATTCCTGCGGCGACACCCCCAGTTTCTCGGCGGCTGATAAATAAGGTTCCGGATGAGGTTTTCCAAGGCGCACGGCGTCCGCGGTGATGATCACGTCGAATAGCTCTAATTCTTCCGGCGGCAGCGCCCATTCGAGATTATCGCGCACGCTGCCGGTAACAATTGCGGTCTTGTAGCCGCGGTGTCGGCAATCGGCGACGACTGTGCGCGCCAGCGGACGGATGCGCCGCTGCGCATTGGAGCGGTAAATTTTCCGCTTCTTCCGGATCAGACGCTCTACTTCGTCATCGTTGAGTTCGATGCCGTGATTTCTAGCGATCGAGCGAGTAGTCAGTCGCGCTTTTTCCCCCTCGCGTTCCAGAATTTCCTGCGGCGTCAGGGTGATGCCGTATTCTCGAAAGACAGACTGCCAGGCGTCTACGTGATGCTGCATGGAATCCACCAGGACGCCGTCGAAGTCAAAAATTACCGCCTTGATCCGCGAGATCCATTCGTCTGTCATAGGTCGCGAAGAGGCTCGAAGTTCACGAAATCCGCGTGATGAACGGCGACAGCCGCAGGCGAACGATACCCCCCATCGCCTTCTTTGGCGTGCACCGCCACGATATGCACCACCTCATCCGGCAAGCCGTGTTTTACGCACAGCCCCGCTCCGGAAAACGGGTGCCTCAATAGTTTCCCCGATGGGCTTTTCGCGTACCCGGAGTCCGTTTTTCTGTATTCGAGAAGTTTGCCGACGTCGTGGAGCAGTCCGCCGGCAATCAGATGATCAAGATGGATATGGATCAGGTTGCCGTATTCTTCGTTCAAGATTTTCGCGCAAGCCAGCGCGGTGCGCGTTACAGCACGGGTGTGCTGAAGAAAAGATACTTTCGTGTCTTTGATCAGGAGAGTGAATGGAATGCGATCCAGATCGGCCGGTGACCAGCCCCCGATGCGCATCGCTTCTTCCAGCGTCGCAACCGTCTTTTCCCGCAGTTCGCGATCCGTGATTTGCTCCAATTCCGGAAAGAGCCGGGTTAATTCGTTCGTCATAATTCGCTTGTCCCCGCTTGTTCTGTAAAAGGGATGTCTTCTCGATGGCATTCGTCAAGTAATACGCAAAGGATCGGTAAAATCAATCACAGCAGGGAGAATAATCGGCGGAGATTCGCATCCTGCTTTAAAATCGGCGATATCTTCCCTTCGCGGGAAGTCAGCAAGGTCGTGACGCCGGGTCCGTGGCCCGCTACCGCACTCGCAGAATGCACTACGACCCCGATCGTCATCGCCCCTTCGAGGAAGATCCTACCGTACGAACAGTCCGCGTCTTCGATGGCGACGATATCGCCGAATCGCAGATCCTTCAATCCGTGCTTTTCCACGACGTTTTCATCAAACATTTGAATGTCGTAGTCGCCGGTGTAGGTTTGATTGGCTCCCAAGCCGGAACCCATCACTTTGGCGGGAATGATGTGCGTCACCGGCACCTGCAATTTCCCCTTCAGCAAAGTGATCTCCATAACCGCCAATAGATCCGGTGATAAATTCATCACCTTCACTTCGGGAATCTCCGGCAATTCCAACCCCGCGCCGAAGGCTTTAACTTGAATCCTGTCTCCCACGGCGAGCTTTTCGAGGACATCCGGCTCGAAATCAACCAGGATGTGCTCGATTCCCCCATGTTTGCCGGTGACGCGGCCCTGCGCACCTTTGGCGTCGCCGTCAACAACTCGAGCTACATTGCCCACGCAAGCCAGAGCGTTCAGCGCCGTGTTCTCCATCCCCTTGCCGTCTATATCGGAGTTCTGAATGGAAACCCCAGGTTCGACATGGTCTCCTTGCAGACCCACACAGCGATCTCCGATTCTGAAATTGTAGGTGATCCCTCCGGTTCCAGGAAAAAGATACGGTTTCCCTTCCGCCGAAACCCGCCAGACCCGCGGGTGGATTTTCGCTCCAGTGACTTTTCCCAGAACGGATTGCATCACCAGATTTTCACGGTTGGTCGCGATCATATTTTCTTCATCGTTGAATGCGCACCGCAGCATTCTGCTGAATCACGCTGCCTGGATTCCCCAGAGGGATATCCAGCAGATCAGGATCCACGCCGTAGTCCCAGACGTCAAGCAGATTGTTGGATTCATCGCGTAGCACGAAGCGATAATCGTATTCGCCGTAAGTGGTTCCGGCAACGACGTGAAATCCCACGGCGTCATCATCACCCAAGCCTTGTACTTCGAAGACATAGGATTCGCTGAGATATCTTTCTTCGCCCGCCGAGTTCCTCTCGTACAGTATGACCTTGACTCGCACAGCATCGGAATATGCATCCACATCGCACCAGAAGTCTATGGATTCGTAATAGCCGTCCGGCTGTGAGACGGGGAGAAGATCCACCTCGTTAGCGGTCCAGGCGTCATCGAACCAGGTGAATGCACCGTCCACATCCTCCAGACCGACTCGTTTCAAGCTGGCGATGGAATCGTAGGGGATTTCCACCAAGGTTTCTCCGCTGTCATCGTGTAGTTCAAGGCGGATATCGTAGTAGTTTTTAGTTACTGCAGGCAGAATATAAGTCAGCGTGTCCGTTTGCCCCGGATTGCGGCTGACCAGATCCGTGCTATCCAATAGCTCCTCTCCGGAGCCATACGTGGGTCTTCTTCCGACAACCAGCCGCAGGTCTGTTCCGGAACCCGCCGTGATCTGGGGGCTCCATTTTACGGCGAACTGCGACCAAAATCCATCCAAATCCGCATCCATAATGCCCAGTCCGAATGCGATCAGACTCAATTCCGGAGGAATATCTTCGACGCTGAAGGACCAGACCAGCGTATCGGAATGCAATCCCCCCGCATCCGCCGCGAAGACTCTGAAAATGTGGCTGCTCCCGGGATTGAGATTGCTGTAGGTGGTATCTGTACTGTCGGTGGCGCTGAAGCCGCCGTTGAACGAAATGAAGTAACCGTCGAGATTTTCGTCTTCATCCGTTGCCTGCCAGGAGAAAAAAGCGGAATCCCCGATGGCGATGACGCTCCCCGGATGGCTGACCCAACTAATTTTGGGGGGGTGATTTACCGGAGGTGAGACGCCGTTTTTATTGCTGCTGCTGCAACAGATGAGGATGAGTACAAAGAATGAAAGGACAAGAGTGGTACGAGTAGCCTCGCGCATGGTGACTCCTGATTTCCTGTGTCAACGATCAATGAGATATCGCATTTCTTCCAGTGCTTTCGGCAAGCCCACCAGGACGGAACGAGCGATGATGGCGTGTCCGATGTTCAGCTCCTGGATCTGCGGGATCGCAGCAACGGCGGCGACATTGTGATAGTTCAGTCCGTGACCCGCCGCCACAAAGAAGCCTAACTTTTCCGCCGCCATCGCCGCGGATTTCAGGTCTTCGAGGGCGATCTCACGGCTCTGCGCATCCCGCGCTTCCGCGTAGATTCCGGTGTGCAGCTCCACGGCTTGCGCGCCGGTCTTGGCGGCTTCCCGGATTACGCCGATTTCCGGGTTGATGAAGAGGCTCACTTCAATGCCGGATGAATTCAAGGTCTCCACCGCATCTTTAATCTTGAGCATTCCCGCAGCGATATCCAAACCACCTTCCGTCGTGCGTTCCTCCCGCTTCTCCGGGACGAACGTCGCCACCTCTGGTTTGACCATCAGCGCCTTCTCCAGCATCTCCTGAGTGACCGCCATCTCCAGGTTCAAGCGCGTGTGAATAACCTGTCGCAGCAGCTCCAGGTCGCGATCCTGCAGATGACGTCGGTCCTCACGCAAGTGACAGACGATGCTGTCCGCGCCGGACAAAGTGGCGATGATCGCCGCCGCCACAGGATCAGGATCCTTGCCGCCTCGAGCCTGCCGAAGCGTTGCGATATGATCAACGTTCACACCAAGCTTCATCTGTTATCCCTGTTGGATGTGTTGGATGCAGTTGGTATTAGAAAACCGTATTATCCTTCCAGCTCAGGATGCGGAAACTGTCTCCCGCATCTTTGCGCACCTTGAAACGCGCAAATCCGTATAGGTCGTAGCTCGATGCCCCCCCGGCGCCGTATAAAGAGAGATTGAAGCTCACATCGAACTCCAAACTCGAATCCGCCGCGGAAAATTCCGAAATCGCGGGCGGAATCGCATACCAGATCAAGCGCACCTGATCAAAACTCCGGAATAACCCTCCGGTTGTCTTCAAATCCGTATCGCGCCCCCATTGATCTTCGCGCTCGTTTTCGACATCGTAGTAATAGAAGATGAAATTCGTCGCCAGAGTCGCGGCGTAGCGCAAGGAGTCCTGAAGATTGTAGGAGTTCTTGAAATTCTCCAACAGTTCTCCGACGGTCTCCTGCTTCGTCCAGATAGATTGCGACGGATCGCCCAGTTCCGGAGCGAAGGGATTCAGACAACCGCTCAGGGCGAGGCTGAGAATGCAACTGAATATCCCCAGATTTACAACGCGATGGCTCATCAGTACAGTCCGGCTTTTAGATCCGTCCAAGAAGGATTTCCTTCCAAATCCTCCCAGCGATAAATCGCCCAATAGCCTGTGGAGTTCTTCGCGAGGATAAAATCGGAACGCCCGCTGACTTCCGCCGGAAGCGTCGGATCGCTCACAGCGACATTCAACGTGTAGGTCTGCGTAACGCGCGCGGAGTCGTTATTCCCGTAGATCGAACGGCTCTCTTCCTGCAATGTCAAATATGGAATGAAGCCGGGCTGCAACAGGGTAAATAGGTATTGAATCGTTCTCTGTTCTTCGGCGTATCCCCAAGGTGTCGTGAGAGGCCAACCGATCGAGTTAGGATTCGGGACGAAGATAAATGTCCTGCCGGGGTCATCCGGCGTGAAAAAACAGCGCAGATAATGCTCGGAATTCAATTCCGCCATCGCCTGCTTCATATTGAGAAAAACCTGTTCGATTTGCGTGGGGTAAATCCAAGGTGAACCGGAATCCAAAGGTGGTTCCGTGGTGCGCGTGCGAAAAAGATCGCACCCCGCCAGCAACAAGCCTGCCCATAGGACGAACGCGAACTTCATTTGAAAACTGGGAGTGATCTCTCTGCGCATCAATTCTTAAGATAATGAATCAAACCTCAAAAATCAAGCGGCAACCGCCGCTTTTATTACGCAGGCGCAGCCGCATGATTGATGCAGCCGCGCCTGCGGCTTTTCCCGTAATGCTTTCCGCTTTACAGTTTTGCGGCGATCGCCTTCGCCATCTCCATCGTAGATGCTTTTCCGCCCATATCATAAGTCCGCACCTTGCCTTCCGCAATGACGGCGGCGACAGCGTTTTCAAGTCGCTGAGCTTTCTCCGTCTCGCCCAGCCAGTCCAGCATCATCTTCGCGGATAAAATCGTAGCGATGGGATTCACCTTATACATTCCGGCGTATTTCGGTGCGGATCCGTGAGTCGGTTCGAAGACGGCGTAATGGTCGCCGATGTTGCCGGCGCAGGCGAACCCCAGTCCTCCAACCAGCTGCGCGCATAGGTCCGAAAGAATATCGCCGAACATGTTTTCCGCCACCAGAACATCGTAGTCATTCGGGTTCTTCAGCAGCCACATGCATTGCGCGTCTATGTTGGTCTCCCAGAGCGGAATTTCGGGATAATCTTTCGCCACATTGCGCGCGCTGCGAATCATCAGTCCGCCGGTTTCTCGCAGAACGTTTGGCTTATCCACCACCGTCACGGAGCGCCGCTGGTACTTGCGGGCGAATTCGAACGCCTGCCGCACGATGGATTCGCACCCTTTGCGCGTCATAATGCGGGTGGATAATGCGATCTCCTCCAGTGGGTGCACTCCAAAGCCCTTCATCTTGGGGTGGATACAGAGCGCATCGAATACTGACTTCGGCAAAGGAAAGAATTCGACCCCTCCGTACATCCCTTCCGTATTTTCGCGGAAAACGACCAGATCTATGTCATCCTTGTAATTCAACGGATTTCCCTTGTACGCCTTGCAGGGGCGCATATTCGTATGCAGATTCAGTTCTTGCCGCAGACGCACGATCGGACTGAAATACGTGAATCCTTTTCCTTGCAGTTCCGGTTTCAGTTCCTTCGCCGCTTCATCCTTGGGTTTGGATGTGATTGCTCCGAACAGCGCGCAATCGGTTTCCTTTAATAGCTTCAAAGTGCGGTCGGGCAGAGCATTCCCTTCGTTGCACCAGAATTCCCAACCGATGTCCCCGTGCAGATATTCGGCATCGAATTGGAGCGCATCCAGAGTCAAACGCGCTGCTTCCATCACTTCTTTTCCCACGCCGTCTCCCGGCAACCAAGCGATGCGAAATTTAGCCATATGCTCCTCTTGTTAGTTTATGTAGATTAAAATTGAATGCTGAATGAAATCCGATGACCGGCGCCGAAGTCTTCCGCCAGGGGTTGATATGCATAGTCGAAGGCAAAACGATCCCAGGCTAAACCCGCGCCTCCCGAAAATGCGCGCAGTTCACTGCCGGTTTGATATCCGCCGCGCAGGAAAAGGTGCTCTCGCCAGAACGCCTCTAAACCGACGTGAAATCGGGTGTCACCTTCGAGATAGATGCATCCGTCCGCCGTCCCCTGAAGTCCGAAATCGCCGCGTTGAATAAAGGTTCCCGAGACACCCAGCGCAGCGCTCGTAGGAACGGTCGGCTTCTCGTGTTGCAAAGCCGCCATTTCACCTACATTGCGCAGCGCGGCGCCGATCGTCAACCCGGCGACGGGGAAACGATAGGCGATTCCCAGATCCGCAGCAACACCGGATGCGTCCTGCACATAGATCTGTTGATATAGGTATTTCCCTGTTAACCCGAGCGCGAACCGTGTTCCCCAGAGATAGCTGAGACTGATGCCTGCGGAGAGGTCGTGAGCGCTGAAAGTCTCAATGGGTTTATCGGATGGGAGGGTGCGCAGTTCGATATCCGGCGTGTTGAACACCGAAAATGACACTCCCAGCGCATATCTCGGCTTCTGAATGAGAATCGCGCCGGATTGCATGGTTAAATCCAACAGCCAATCCGTGTATGCGAAAGAAGCCGCGGATTTCTCTGCGAAACCCATTAGAGCTGGATTGTGAAAAGCAGTGAAAGCGCCGCGGGAATCGCTCACGCCTGTCTCCCCCAAAGCCGCGGATCGGGCGTCGGGTGAAATTTTCAGAAAAGCCAGCGCGCCGGATGTCCCACTCTGGGCGACAGCCGCGATGAAAAAGGCGATCAGCACAAGGATATATCGCAGAAATTTTAAGTTCATTAGAAACTCACGGCGAAGGATATAATCTGCGTATCCCAGGGCGGGACGTCTTGTATTTGATAAGCGTAGTCCAGTTGTCCGGACAGCTTCCAGACGGAAAACCCGAATCCCAATCCGAAAGCGGGATTTTGATCGTCGTAGCCGGCGCGTACAGCGAACAGATAAGATTCAAACTGATGAACCACGCATTCACCCCCGATGTGAATTTGCTGGTCCTCTTGATCGCTCGTTTCGAAATCTCCGGCTATCGTGAGACCGGGAAAAATGGTCTCGAAATGATAAGCGGCTCCGACCCGATAAATTTGCGGAAATTTATCCACAATCGTGGTGCCTTCCTGACCCCAGAGCGTGCCGGTGTCCCAGCGGTACTGTGCGTTGATGTGCCGCGCCTGAGCACCCAGATAAAGATTCGGATAAGGATTGACCAGGATGCCCGCATCAAAACCCAGCCGGGTGCTGGACAAAGATTCCCCCTGAGTCAGATCGGGAAAACTGTTGTAAAGGATCACGGGCGAGAATCCCACTGAAAGATAATCCGCCAATCTCAGCGCGAAGGAAAAGTAAAATGCGTTCTCCGCGTTGCGGAAGGTCCCAATGGGATAACCGTCGCGGTCTCTTCCGTCAATATCGCCTGAACCGGCGTAGATCCAGCCTACACCTACGCCCGCGGAAAGTCTTTCGCCCTCCAGTCCAGCGGGAGGATGCAGCGGCGAAGCGAATCCGATGAAATGAAAACGCCGCTCCAGAGAGAGGTAATTGTACGTTGCCAGAGCGGTTTTCTGCTGCAGAAACGGCAGCGAAGCCGGATTGTAGTAGATCCCATATGGATTCCCCGGCAGCGCGACTCCGACATCTCCCATCGCCAGATCGCGTGCGCCCAGACCCATCCGCAGAAAGGCGCCCGCTTTTCCGGCATTGCTGCCGGCATCCGCCGATTGCGCGAAGAAAACCCCCGCCACCACAATGGCGAGACGAATGGCTGAATGTTTCAATGATACCGCCTTCATTTTCGATTCTTAATTATGGGATGACGGCGATTTTTCCCCAGACTGGTCCCGATCCAGAGCGTTCTATTTGATAGTAATATACGCCCGCTGCCACCGGCGTCCCGTCATCGCGCTTGCCGTCCCAAACTTCGTAATAATCCCCGGCGCTGCGCGATTTTCCATCCACGACCGTGGCGACCCGATCCAGAGCAAAATCGTAGATCTTCACGGTTACTGTGCCGGAATGCGGCATATCATACTGGAGCCGCACGATGTAAGGCGAGATTCGCGGTGAAAAGGGATTCGGATAAGCGTATGTCCCCGGCTGGCCTGCCTGACCGGTCGGGAGAAAAGCGCGGTAGATCGTCCAAGTGTTACCCAAGTCGTTGCTGGATGCGACCCCGTCTCCGGTGCCCACCCAGAGCGTACCTTGATAGGATAGGGCGCTATAGACCTCCGGATCATACAGGATCTCCCCGGACTGAACATCTTTGATTTGCGGAAAGAGCTCCCAGGTAACGCCCCCGTCAATGCTCTTGTGGAGCCCGAGGTTGGACGCCACATACGCGACGGAGTCGTCAAACGCGAAGTTATGTCCCTTCAGTGGCAGGCTATCGGTGAGCGCCACTTCCCAGGTCAGCCCGCCGTTTTCCGTCTTTGAAATGCCGTAATATTCACCGGAACCTTGCGCGGGCCAGGTCGCCGCCCAGAGCACCTCATGTCCGCTCCAGCGCTGCAACCCCAGCGCTGTGATGAAATTGCCAGACAAACCATTTGCGCTATAGCTGTAATTCGTCCAGGTCTGGCCGCCGTCCGTGGACTTATTGATTCCCGCTGCCGTTCCCACCCAGAGGATGCTGTCATCCCCCACCACCGCGAAAGCGCGGTGATTCAGATGATCGTAGGAGGAAAAAGCCAGAGTGTCCGGTGTGACCACGTGCCAGGCGCTGTCTGCAAAGCTGAATTTGCGCAGCCCGCCCCCCCAGGATGCGATCCAGACTTCGGTCGTTGTGATCAACAGGTCATAGGTCACATTTTGCACGTTGGTCGTCGTCGGTGAATAGGTCGTCACGGTATCGGGATCCACCGGCTGGTCAAACCATGTCCAAGTGAATCCGCCGTCGGTCGAAAAACCGACGCCTCCACCTGCCGGCAAAAGTCCCACCGATGTATTCTCGGTGTACGCCGTCGCCGCCCAGATGACCCCGTCTTTAACGTCCAGCGCCGATATGGAACCGCGCCCCAAACCGAACGATTCGTCGAAGGAACTCCAGCTCTGAGTTTCGAGATGCCGGACGGAAAGGCCCTTCCCCGTTCCCATTAAGATATCCATCGAATCAGGAACCAGGTCTATTACCGAATTCGAGAGGAGTTGATTGACCGGATTAGAACCTTCAGCGTAAAAACGAAAGCCGGTTTTTCCCGGAGTTTGAGCTGCAGAACGCCCGCACAGATGGAAGAATATGAGTGCGATATAAAAGAGCAGGGAACGGCAGGTCAAGATCTTGCAGATTCGAAGGTTGAGGTTCCGCATATTGGATCAGGGGATGACAATCAGGGAATCTATATAAGGTGTGCTGCTGTTTCCGGCAAAGTCTTCCGCCATAAAAGTAAAAGTGTATGTTCCGGTTTGCGATGTATCGTAAAGCACCGCAGTGGTGGAAAAGATCGAATCTCCGGCGACTAAATCGCCGAGATAACCCTGATTCCACCGAGCGGGATCAAAGGGCAATCCATTGTCTTCCATCGGGATGGGGAACCCGTTATTCGCCATGCTGCCGTCCGGCTTGCGCGAGTATAGATAGACGCTCTTCAGATCGGCGGCCGTCTGTTCGTCCCAAGATTTGATGGTGATCAACAGCTCGGTATAAGGAGGATTGACTGGAATCGCCAGCGTATCCGGATATTGAGAATCTGACAAGCCGGGCGGCAAGTTTTGAAGAAATACCACCTTACCTAAAGAATCGCTCGCAACATCGAAAGAGTCCCGCGCGCGAAATGCAAAGATATAATCCCCGCTGGATTTTCTGGCGGCGAAATCCGATGCGATCTCGATGCCATAATATCCTCCACCGACTTTAGATAAAGCGGTCGGGGCGTCTATAGGCAATCCTGCCGGTGAATATAATTGCATTTCTACGGACACGACGGAATCGCTCTCCAGAGGATCCGGATCAATCGCCTGCACTAGAATCTCCAGAGACGCGAAACCGGAGAGGAGCGAATCCGGAAGCATCAGATTCGAGAGCTGAGGCGGCAGACTGGGGAAGACCGCCACGGTGTCTGGTCGGCTGAACGCGCTCTTGCCGTTCGAGTAAGCGGCGACAGTTAGAAAGTAAAATCCCGATTGAGGTGCGAATCGCGAATTGACCTGGCGGCTGTAAACTCCGTTCTTGGCGACCAGATCCCCGGAATAGGGGGAGCAATAATTCAGCGCATCATCATGCTGAAAAGCGCCTGCATCGTCATATAATCTGAAGAAAACAACGTAAATCCCACTGGAATCAGATATAGCCGCGCGTACGGAATCAATCGTTTCCGGATCAACTCCGCTTACGATCACCTGCACTGGATAGTAGATGGTGGATTGATAGACCAGATTCGGGAGTACGCTTTGCCATTGAACCTCGATTTGACCGGGCGGATTCAGGGGCGTTTTTCCGTCGTCATCCTGCGAACAGCCTGCCAGCGCGAGGATCGAAACGGAGAGGATCAGCAGAGCAAGGAAACGGTTTGCAGTTCCGATCACAATGTTCTCTTGTTTTCCAATTTGAACCTTATACGCCGTATCGCGAAAAGAAGATCCGCTTAAAATGGAAATTCCTGATGCGGACAAAGTCGGATAATAACCGCCGTCTTCGCAGTTTTCAGGCGGTCTTTGCATCATATGCCGTCATGCGACCGCCGTTACCTTCGTCAAAACAGCCGCTTTTAACTTGACAACGTGAAACAAAACGACTATTTTTATACTGCAAACTGAATGCCTGAAAATGAACGGAATCTCTGAATCCACTCTGGCACGCATCAGACCGATCCAATTGATCCTGATGGATGTGGACGGCACGCTTTCGGACGGCAAACTTTTCTACGATGCCAACTGGGTTGAAGGCAAATCTTTCAACGTCCGCGACGGTTTTGGGATCTATCTGGCCCATTCAGCGGGGTTGAAGACCGGTATGATCACCGGCAGGACTTCCCGCCTGGTCAGCGAAAGAGCCAGGGAGCTGGAAATGGAGTTCGTCTTTCAAGGACACTTCGAGAAATCGTCCGTGCTGGATGAGATTATACGGCAAAGCGGGCTGCGGGAAGAGCAGATCGCCTTCATCGGCGACGATCTTTTTGATCTGCCTGTCCTTATGCGTGTCGGATTCGCCGCCGCACCCGCCGACGCGGATCCGGAAGTCCTGCAACGAGTGCATTTTGTTTCCCGCTTCCCCGGCGGAGGCGGCGCGGTGCGGGAAATCATTGAAGTCGTTTTAAAGGGGCAGGGCCGCTGGAAAAAAATCTTGAATCAGTTCATCGCAGACCAACCCAACCAATCATGAAAAAAACGGACGAAAGCAGGCAAAATCACGCGCTGGAAGAATGCCGCCGGGTGATTGAAATTGAAGCGGAAGCGGTGCGCAGCCTGCTGAATAGGCTGAACGGCAATATTGTCCAGACCCTCGACATCCTCGAAGCCTGCAGCCGACGCAACGGCAGAGTGATCCTGACCGGCATGGGGAAATCGGGCTTGGTGGCACGCAAGATCGCCGCCACGCTTTCCTCCACCGGCACTCCTTCTCTATTTCTTCATCCGACGGAAGCCGTGCACGGCGATATGGGAGTCGTCAGCCCCCGCGATGCCGCTCTGGTTATTTCCAAAAGCGGTCGAAGCGGCGAATTGGAGCTTCTCCTGCCGGCTTTCCGCTTGTTGGGCATCCCGGTCGTGGGACTCCTCGGGGATCCTAAATCGCCCCTGGCGGAGCGCTGCGACGTCGTCGTAGACGTTTCGGTAAAGGAGGAAGCCTGTCCCTTTGACCTGGCGCCGACGGCTTCCACCACCGCAGCTTTAGCTATGGGAGATGCGCTGGCGATCGCTCTGCTGGAACGACGCGGTTTTACCCAAGAGGATTTCGCTCTTCTCCATCCCGGAGGTGTTTTAGGCAGAAGGCTCCTTCTCCGGATAGATTCCGTAATGCGCACCGGCGATGAGATCCCAATGGTCTCCGTGGATGCCTCCTTGCGGCAGTTGATCGTCGAAATGACGAGCAAGAGGCTGGGAGCGACCTGCGTGGTGGATCAGGGGAAATTGGTGGGGATCATCACGGACGGCGACCTTCGACGACTGCTGGAACGAGAAGTGGATCTCTCCGACATCACCGCCCGGGATTTGATGACTCCGAATCCCAAGACGATTCGCCCCAACGCGCTGGCGACGCGCGCCATCCATCTGATGGAACAATACAGCATCACGCAGTTGATCGTAACCAGCGAAACCGGTGAACTCAAGGGCATCGTCCACTTGCACGACCTGCTGAAATCCGGCATCCAATAATTGATGAGACTCTTGATCATTTCATCCCTGTTCCTTGTCTTAGGCTGCTCGCGGACCCCGGATACGGCGACGAAGTCCGCAACAGAAGTGGAATTCCCCGATCAGGTGATCTGGGAAGGGAAAATTGAAATCGTGGAAAGGGGCGATCTTCAATCCGTCGTCAACGCCGGCAGGATTTCGCTGTTCCATAAGCGAAAGGTAACCCTGCTGGACAGCGGCGTCGTCGTGGATTTCTACAGCAAGGCGGGCAGGCACACTTCACGGCTCACCGCGGACAGCGCCAGAGTGGACGATATGCAGGACCTATTCGTGGCGCAAGGGAATGTCGTGGTGGCGTCCGACAGCGGCGCCACACTGCGCACTGAACGCCTCTTCTGGGATCGCGCCCGCCAGAAGATCCATTCGGATACGCTGGTTGTGTTGACTACAGAATACGACTCATTGCGGGGCTATAAATTCGAATCCAACGCGGACTTGACCACTTGGCAGTTGCAGCAGCCGGTGGGTCAAACTTTCCGCGGGAAGAGCCCATGATGCGGATCTTGAGGATAATCATCTTGGGGTGCGTCTTGATACCAATTCTTGTGTATTCCCAGGATTCGAGAATTGCTTCGCCTATCGTCCTCGAGAGAGCCGATTTGATGCGGACGGAGCAGACGCCGGAAGGTGTTACCCGCTACTTAGATGGTTCTGTGAAAATCACACAGGATACCCTGACGATCCTTGCGGAGCATGCGATCTATGAAGAGTTTGTTGGTCGTCTTATTTTTAGGGGGAGCGTTCATTTTATAGAACCTTCCCGTCAGATATGGGCGGATCAAGCGGTCTACTATGAAAGGGATGGACGCGCTACGGCGGAAGGCAACGTGCGCATCGAACAGGATTCGCTCATTATGAAATGCAACCGCGTGGTCTACAGCGAAGATCGGCACGAAGCCAGTTTCTTCGGTGATGTTTTCATTCATTCCTTGCGGGAAAACGCGATCTTGACCGGGAATCACGGCGCCTATAACCGCGACAGTGATCGCGGCGCGATGACGCAGAATCCCCGCCTGGTACGCTATTTCAGCAGTTCGGATTCGATGGTAGTCACCGGCAATGTCATCGAATATTTTTTCGACCGCCGGCAAGCGAACGTTACGGATCATGTCCGCATTCAGCGAGGTGATGTCGACGCTTCCGGCGAACATCTGTTTTATTCGGACGATTCGTCCTGGGTGCGCTTGACCGGCGATCCGGAAATCCACCGCAGGCAGGATCTGGTCTATGCCGATACCGTGGACGCTTTTTTCTTCGATCAGCATCTGCGTCGTATCCATCTAAGAGGCAATGCCGTTGCAACATCGCCGGTGGACTCACTTCGGCCGGAACCCGTCAACCGCATCACCGGAAAAAGCATGGAGCTGGTTTTTGCTGAAGACAAAATTGACAGCATTTACGTCGCGGGAAACGCTCGCAGCACCTATTATGTGCGCGAAACCAATTCGGAAAAAGGCGCTAATCTGGTATCCGGCGACAGAATGGATCTCCACGTCGCGGACGGGCGGATCCGGTGGATTTATGTGGAAGGGGGCACCGAGGGCATTTATTACCCGGAGAAACTGGAGAAAATGGTGGAAAGCGCGAGTGATACGCCTTCAACTCGCAGGCGCAAACCATGATTCTTGATTCCCAAAGCGCTGGGTTGCAAGTCTTCCGCTGCGAGAACCTGGTGAAGGTGTATCATCGCCGACGCGTCGTGGATCAGGTCTCTTTGGATGTCAGGCAGGGCGAAGTCGTCGGGTTGTTAGGACCCAACGGAGCCGGCAAGACCACGACGTTTCATATGATGACGGGGATGATCCGCGCCACTGAAGGCAGGATCTTTCTAAATGAGCAGGATATCACGCGCTTGCCGATGTATCGCCGGGCGCGGCTGGGGATCGGCTATCTGGCGCAAGAACCTTCGATCTTCCGCAAGCTCACCGTCAAGCAGAATATCATGGCGATCTTACAAATGATGCCGATGAGCCGCAAGGAACGAAAGCATAAATTGGAATCCTTTTTAGAAGAGCTTTCCATCGGACATCTGGCGGATCGCAAAGCGTATAACTTATCAGGCGGCGAGCGACGGCGCGTGGAAATCACGCGGGCGCTGGTGACGGACCCGAAATTCATTCTCCTCGACGAACCTTTCGCAGGGATTGATCCCATCGCTGTGAACGACATTCAGCAGCTCGTCGCAGGCTTGAAGAACAGGGGGATCGGCGTTCTGGTGACCGATCACAACGTCCATGAAACTCTATCCGTCACTGACCGCGCCTATCTCCTCTATGAAGGGAAAATATTGAAATCCGGTACGTCGGCTTTTTTAGCGGGAGATGCGGAAGCCAGAAAATTGTATTTAGGCGAGAGTTTCAAGCTGGAGAGATAATCAGTCAAGACGTCCTATGGCTCAGACATTAAGACAGGATCTAAGACAGCGCCTCGAATTAACCATCCAACCGCTGCAGATTCTGCGATCCGAACTCATTCAGCTTCCCCTGTTGGAGCTCGAATTGCGAGTGCGCCACGAGTTGGAAGAAAATCCCTTCTTGGAAGAAGCGGATCAACAGGACGATGAAGTGCTGGAAACCGATGAAGAGCTGCCCGTACCGAAAACAGCGGAAGAATTGGACGAAGAGGAAAAGCAGGATCTCCCCCCGAAAACCGAAGACTCGGAACTGGATTGGGAATCCATCTTAAATGATGAAGACTTCTACGAGTACAAACCCAGATCATTGCCTTCGCATGTTGAAATCCAGGAAGTGCCCCGCGCGACCACACTGACTCTTTACGATCATTTAAATTCGCAGCTGCATACGGATTATATGTTGAGCGATTATCAAGATATCGGCGAGTTCATCATCGGAAGTCTGAATGCCGATGGGTATTTGACCTTAAGCGTCGAAGAGATCGCGAATGAACTGAACGTTCAACCGGAGCGAGTAGAAAAAACCTTGAAGCGGATTCAGACGTATGATCCACCTGGAATCGCTGCGCGCAATCTTCAGGAGTGCCTGCTGATCCAACTGGAACAGCTGCCGAATGCGGATCCCATAGCGGTCCGAATGCTGAAAGAATGTTTTCAAGAATTCATCAACAAGAAATATGAAGCCATCGCCAAAAAACTGGAAATTTCACTTGACCAGGTCCGCAGTGCTTTCGAAATCGTAACGAAACTGAACCCCAAACCAGGCGAAGGCGCCGTGGACGAAAAACAGAATTTTGTAATCCCGGACTTAATTGTAACGCAGGTGGGAGATAAATTCGAAGTATTCCTCAACGAAGGGACCGTCCCTAACTTTTACGTGAACAGCGAGTATCGAGATATGGTGCTGTCGCGTAAGAAAGTGGACAAGAAGACTCGCGAGTTCGTCCAGAAAAAGCTGGAGTCCGCACGCTGGTTCGTGAACGCCATCCACCAACGCCGCACCACGATGTTGCGCACGATGCGGGCGATCGTGAAGAAACAGGAAGATTTTTTCCGCTACGGTAAGGAATTCTTGAAGCCCATGATTCTGCAGGATATTGCGGATGAAATCGGCATGGACATCGCCACAATATCGCGCGTCACCAACGGCAAATATGTGCAGACCGACTTCGGCGTCTTCGAATTGAAGTATTTCTTCAGCCAGCGGATGGAGACGGATAACGGCGAAGAGGTATCCACGAGAATCATCAAGTCTAAACTGAAAGAAATCGTCGCCGGCGAAGATAAATCCAACCCCTATTCAGACGAAAAGCTGGCTGAACTGCTGGCGCAAGCCGGTTACACCATCGCGAGGCGCACCGTCCAAAAATACCGGGAGCAACTGGGCATCCCGGTCAAACGGCTGCGCCGCGAGATCGTCTGAAGCCGATTTCGAAATACCGCATCGGAGGATTTTAGAGGAAAAACTATGGCGCTTTTAGACAGCAATAAGATCGCTCTCGGAACCCCCTGTCCCGAATTCAATCTCCCTTCCGTGGATGGGAAACGATACTCGTTGGCGGATTTCAAGGACAAGAAAGTGTTGATCGTGATCTTCACTTGCAATCATTGCCCCTACGCGCGTGCGGTGGAGGATCGCATCATCCAACTGCGAAAGGAATACGAGGACAAAAGCGTTCAGATGGTCGGAATCTGTTCCAATGATCCGGATTTTGTGCCGGAAGACTCCTTTGAGAACCTGAAAAAGCGCTGGCGGGAAAAGAATTACGGATTTCCCTATCTGCACGACTTGGAGCAGACCGTTGCCAGAGATTTCGGCGCGGTCTGCACTCCGGAATTCTTCGTGTACGGCGAAGATCGCCGCTTAGCGTATCATGGCCGTTTGGATGATAATTGGAAAGAACCGGAGCGGGTGACCCGTCGCGAATTGAAGGAAGCCGTGGATTTGCTGCTGGCGGGCAAGAAACCATCCGACCGGCAGATGCCTTCTATGGGCTGTTCCATCAAGTGGAAGAATTCATAAGCCGGGTTTGTAAAAGTCTCGTCGTTTCAATAGCGTACGGTTCAAGCTGTCGAGCAATGACCGATGCTGGAAAAGCTCTTTCACTTTTCGCAGAATAGCACGAACCTGAAAACGGAGTTCCTGGCGGGCGCCACCACCTTCATGACGATGGCTTATATCATCTTTGTCCAGCCCGCAGTGCTGTCGCAAGCCGGGATGGACTTTGACGCGGTGATGATGGCGACTTGCCTTTCCGCCGCCGGGGCGAGCATCTTTATGGGGGTTTTCGCCAATTATCCTATCGCGCTGGCGTCCGGGATGGGCGAAAACTTCTTCTTCACTTTCACGGTGGTCATAGCGGCAGGCGTTCCCTGGCAGACGGCTCTGGGAATCGTCTTCCTCTCAGGGGTTCTTTTTTTAATACTAAACCTCTTCCGAATTCGACAGGCGCTGGTGGACGCCATTCCGGAGTCCTTGCAGCATGCCATCGCCGCGGGCATCGGCTTTTTCATCGCTTTCATCGGATTGTCGGAAGCGGGGATCATCATTCGGGATAACGGTGCTCTGGCGGGGGCGGTCTATGGCGGGGAATTGACTCACACATCGCTGCTGCAACGGCTTCACATCTTTGAATATGCCGGCGGTTTCGTCCAGTTGGGGGATTTATCCAATCCGGCGACTCTGTTGTCGCTCTTCGGGCTTTTCGTGATGGTCTTCTTCCTGGTGCGGAGAGTGAAAGGGGCGATTTTCTGGGGAATCTTGCTCACATTGCTTTTGTCTCTGGTCACCGGACAATCCGCATGGCAGGGTTTGGCGGCGCCGCCGCCATCCATCGAGCCGACCTTGTTCAAGGCGGATTTCCTGGACGCATTGCGCTGGGATTATCTGCCCGTCGTGTTGGTATTTCTTTTTATGGCGATTTTCGATACAGTGGGCACGATGATTGGCGTTTGCGAACGGGCGGGTTTCATCCGAGACGGGAAGCTGCCTCGAGCCTCCCGAGTCTTATGGGTGGATGCCGCCGGAACTACCGCCGGAGCTCTCCTGGGCACTTCCACGGTAACCTGCTACATTGAGTCCGCTGCCGGGGTGGAGGAAGGGGGGAGAACCGGCTTTACCGCTGTGATCGTGGGATTGCTGTTCCTTCTGGCGATTTTCTTCTCTCCGTTGGTGCGGATGGTAGGCGGCGGCATCGCCGCGCTCTCCGGCAGCGAGCTCCTTCTCTATCCCATCACGGCTCCCGCTCTGATTGTCGTCGGCTGCCTGATGGCGCAATCCGCCGCGAAAATCAACTGGTCTGATCTGACGGATGCCATCCC
>CAZUTK010000040.1:0-995 GCA_964623265.1 uncultured bacterium
AAGCTGGAATCCAGATCAAGATTCCGGATCCGGTTTACGCCTGTCCGGAATGACAGTTTTTGCATGTCATTCCCGCGAAAGCTGGAATCCAGATTCTAAGAGCTTGTCGTATAAATCTTCCCATTCTGGATTCGATTTCTCAATCAATTCTAATTTCCATTTTCTCTTCCACCACTTTAATTGTTTTTCGCGCTTCAGTGCGTGTTCAATATTGTTATATTGCTCGAAATAAACCAAGGAATGAATCTGGTATTTTTTTGTAAATCCCTCTATCAAATTATTCTTATGTTCGAAGACTCGGCGAACGATGTTGTTGGTAACACCTATATATAGAGTCCCGTTTCTCTTGCTGGCAAGGATATAGACGAAGTATTTCTTCATGCTCTCTCTGGATTCCGGATCGGGCTAAAGCCCGTCCGGATGACACTCAAGAATTTACTTCCACCGTCGCTGCCGCGTCGTTGCCGAAGATGTCCACCACCCGCACCGCTACGGTGCGCTTTAGCTTTCGCTCCAGGATCTCGCTGGCGGTGATCGGAACCGTCTTCGCCTTCTTGCCGTTGCCCCGGAACGCTTGCCACTGGCTCTTGAACGTGGCTCCGTCGTAGTCCCAATCCACCGCCCAATAGTCAATTAGCACCGCGAAGTTGTCCTTGGCGATCTTTATCAGAGCCTCATAGTCTTACTTGCCCTTCTCCGTGATCCGGCTGATGGGAATGTCCATTAAGACGTAACGCTTGATGGCGAGCGTAACCTGGATTCCCGCTTTCGCGGGAATGACACCGGGAATATTGTCAACTGGAGTAACGATGGGCGTCTCCAGGCGTAAATACGGCCGTTCGTAAAAGTGCACCTTGTCGGCTAAGGCTTCGATGTCCTCTTCGGACCTGGCTTTCTTCAGGTAGTCGTATATGTCCGGCGGGATGTCGCGGGGGATGATCTGGATTCCGGCTTTCGCCGGAATGACGGACGAGGACGAGCGGGTCGAAGAAGAG
>CAZUTK010000040.1:1016-29721 GCA_964623265.1 uncultured bacterium
AAGAAGAGGGGGGTGTCGAAGAAGAGGGGGGTGTCGAAGAAGAGGGGGGAATCGAAGAAGCGGGAGGAGTTGAAGAAGCGGGGGGAGTTGAAGAAGCGGGGAAAGACGAGGAAGAGGGGAGAGCCCCCTCACGGTCATGCCAGCGAACGCTGGCATCCAGGCGCTTAGCCGCCTTCAAGGCGCGCAATCTGGAATCGAGAGCCTCGGCGAAGTTATACTCGTAATCCCAACCCAAAATGACCAGCCGCTTGTAGCCCGTGCCGTCCAATTTCTGCGCTTGCAAGGCTAATTCCTCGGCTTTCCTGGCGGTGATGGGGCGGTCGGGATAGCCCACGTAAACGAGCTCGTCGGCACCGTCTTCACCTTTTCTCACCCCCAATCCACTCAGTTTATCCCTGGGCGTGGCTCCGTAGAGCTTCAAAATCAGCGTCTGCATTTCCCAAATGCGGCCGCCGGTCAGGTAAATCATCTCGCGCTGGTAATTGCCGATATTTTCAATCAAAAACGGCTGCGCTCCTTGTTCAACTAAGCGCGCCCGGGTAACTTGGATTCCGACCTTGCCTAACTCGCACAGAATCCAGCGCCGTCCCAACTTCTCCGCAACCGCGCCGGTGGTGCCGGAACCTGCAAAGAAGTCGGCAACAAGATCACCCTCATTCGAGGACGCTTTAATTATACGGTCTAGAAGTGACATAGGCTTCTGTGTACCAAAGCCTGTCTTTTCGGCTGATTGTGACTGGGGATCATAAACATCTGTCCAAATAGATTGACACACCTTTCCCAGCATTTCATCCAAATAATACTTTACGCGCGGCACGTCGTTTTGAGAGATTATAATTCTACCTTCCTTTTCTAGTTGCTCAATGCTTTTTCCTAATGCTCCGGACCAGTGTCTTCCAGGTGGCGGGACTCGGAGTTTGCCACAGAAATACTTTGGCGGGCCGTCACCTGGGGCATTTAGGGATACAAGTTGATAACGCCGTTGCGTTTCAGGCTCAACATTTCTAAATGAAGATTGAATATATGAATCATCATATTCTTGGTACTGTATATTCCATATATGACACGCTGTCTTTGAATAAAATAACAGAATGTCGTGATTCCTGCCAAGCTGCCCTGCATCACTATGACTGAATACAGATTGCCTTGCAATCTCATTCTGAAAGTTCTCTCTTCCAAAGATTTCATCCAAGATTAATCTTATATAAGAATTAATGTGCCAATCGCAATGAACATAAATACTTCCATCCTCCGCTAATAGGCGCTTCATCAATTGCAAACGGGGGTAAAGCATGTCCAAGTAGGAGTCGGTTCCGCCGGTCCAGGTGTCCTTGTAGGCCAGCCGTTCAATCACCGAGGGTTCTTTGGTGAACTCAAGAGACTGGATTCCGGCTTTCGCCGGAATGACAGAGGAAGAATGGGGAATGGCAGAGGAAGAATGTGGAATGGCAGAGGAGGAATGGGGAATGGCAGAGGAAGAATGTGGAATGGCAGAGGAAGAATGTGGAATGGCAGAGGAGGAATGGGGAATGGCAGAGGAAGAATGGGGAATGGCAGAGGAGGAATGGGGAATGGCAGAGGAAGAATGGGGAATGACGGAAGAAGAGATGGTCATCTTGTGGGAATAATCCGCCTAGCTGTCAAAAGGCGGGTCAATGTAAATCAGGTTGATCTTGCCTTCGTAGCCCTGGGCTAACAGGGCTTGCATCGCCAGCAGGTTATCGCCCCAAATCAGGCGGTTCATCTTCTGTTTGTCCAGTTCCGCTTCTCCGATCAGCCCGTCCCGGAAAGACAAGGGAAGTTCCCCCGCCGTCTGCATATTGGGGATCACCACTTCTGCGGTCTGGAATTCGATGTCTTTGGGATTGGGGGCTCGCCGGGGCTTGGTATCCCAGACTAAACGAGCGGAGTCTTTCTTGCGGAATCTGGCTGTCGAACCGTTCTTGAATTGTCCGTTTCCCATCACCCTTCCTCGATCCTCTTCACCGTTTCTTTCACTTCCGCTTCGATGTCCAGCATCGTGCCGGCGACGTCCAAATCCACCGTCTTCCACTCTTGAAGGCGGTTCAGGATGCGGATCACTTCCGTGATCTTCTGCGACGCCTTCAGCGCCTCGGTCGCCAGCTCCATCTCTTCGGGACCGAGCCGGTTTCCTTCCCGCAGCCGTTCCAAGCTGATGCTCAGCCCGCAGTTGAAATTGTTGATGTAGTGGGAGATCGTCACCAGCATCTGCTGGAAGGACTCGAGGCGCGCCATCTGCTTCTCCTGGCGGCGCATCTGCTCGCGAGCCGCCTTGAATTCCAGCGCCCGCAGCACGGAGATGCGCAGGTCCTCGTCATCCCAGGGTTTGTTGAAATACTTGTAGATGTGCCCCTGGTTGACCGCTTCCAATGCGATCTCCAAGCCGCCTCTGCCGGTGATCAGCATGCGCACGGCGTCCGGCTGGAGAGCGATGGACTGCTTGAGCATCTCCACGCCGGTCATGCCGGGCATATTGTAGTCCGAGAGGATCAGATCCACGGGATGATTCCGCAGGTAATCCAGCGCTTGCGGACCGCTCGCGGCGAAGGCGATGGCGAGATCTTCTTCCCAGGCGGTGGTCGCATCTGAGAGGAAGACGCGTCGCAGCGCCTTCAGGACGTTGGGTTCGTCGTCCACGAAGAGGAGTTGCGGCATAGCGCGCCTTTCACGCAGGAATTCATTCGGGTCGTTTATTTCAGTTCTGTTCGTGGGATGATTTTCACGGACATCGGCACGGGCTCCAGAGGGTTATCCCGGGCGTCGCGCGGGACGTTGACGATCTTGTCCACGGTCTCGATGCCCTGGATCACTTGCCCGAAGACGGTGTAACTGCCGTTTAAGTGTGGCACATCCGCGGCGCAGATGAAGAACTGCGAACCCGCGCTGTTGGGATCCATGGCGCGCGCCATCGAGAGCGTGCCGCGCAGGTGCGGTTTCTGGTTGAATTCGGCGTTGATCGTGTAGCCCGGACCGCCGCTGCCGTCGTTGGAACGGTCGTCGTCCTTGCTGTTGGGGTCGCCGCCCTGGATCATAAAGCCGGGGATGACTCGGTGGAAGGTGGTGCCGTTGTAGAAGCCCTCTTTCGCCAGCTTGATGAAGTTGGCGACGTGGTTGGGAGCCACATCGGGGAAGAATTCGAGCGTCATACTGCCCAGCCGCGTTTCGATCACCGCGACTTCTTCGCCGGTTGCTTTCGGCTCCATTTTGCTCTCCGTTTGCTGAGATTCGGTTTTCTTGCCGCCGCAGCTCATGATTAAAAGCACGATCAGGACGGGGAAAAATTGAATAATTCGTTTCATCGGTTCACCTTTTGGATGGATGGTAGGGATGTTTTCTTTCGGCGCAATTCAGATGCGATCTATGGTTTCGAATATCTTGCTTCGTTCTGATTTTTCAGATTGGTCGGATGTAGAAATGAGAATTTTGCAGATCGCCGATTATTCTTCGTCCAGATTCATTTCTTCCATCTCCTGCTTCGAATATCCGGCGGGGAGATCGAAAAGGGACGCCTGGAAATTCTGCCGTTTGATTTCCTTGACTTCGGTTTGGTGCATTTTCATCCCTCGGCTGTAAGTGATAATGCGCAGAGGCAGACCGGAGTAATCGCCCGGTTGCGCTTGATCTTCCAGGATGATCGGGTGGTAAAAATCCGTATCTTTGAAATATTGGCTGAAAAGCTCGCTCATCTTGTAGAGCCCGGCGAAATCCTCTTTTTTAAGCCCCAGAGCTTCCGGCTGCGCCGTCCAGACTTCTTCCACAACATCGGTTTCGTTCATAGCAATGTATTTATCCGTCGTCCATTCGCCGACTTTTTCTCCGGAAGAGACCTTCTTATAGGTGGTTCTGGTCTTTTCAGCGGGTAGATTGCCTTTCATCATTTCTTCCATCATGGCGCGTTGTTCGGGAGGCAGATCCTTCATGGCTTCTTGCATATTCTGCATCGCCTCGTTCATGGTACCCGCCATTTTTTTCAGGTCTTGCTCCGTGATTTCCATGTAGGTCTTGTTTTGGTTGTTGAGAATCCAGAAGACGCGCTGATCCATCCGATAGATGACGACGTCGCCGGTCTCGTTTTCGCCCATCTCCACGCGGATGCGGTCTTTGTCCAGATATAGGCGGCTCGTGATGTTTTCTTCTTCCGGAGAACCGAAAGCGGTCTCGCGGCTGACGATGAGAATTCCTGCGTTCAAGGATGACGCGCAGATCCACAGGGTAAGCAGCGCCCAAAACAATCGTGAGATTATTTGCATTGCGATTCTCCTTATTTGAAGGTATTACTGAGATGTTATCGGCAGGCTTGGATCTCAAACCTATGTTACGATATATTGAATAAAAGATGGATCATTTCAAATAGCGGTTTGAAATGGTTTGAATCAATCAATAAAAATGCCCCTCACAGGGGCAATATAGCGATTTCACAGGCAAATGTCAACGGAATTATGGCTTCGTCGTCTTATCCGGCCGCTCGGCGCCCGATGAAGCCTGATCCGTGATTCTCTTGAGCAGTTCTTCTTTTTCTTCGTCCGAAACGACGCGGCGATCCATCTGCCGGCGGTCCAGCCCCGAACGGCGGTCCGGAAAGGGGAGATCCTTCGGGTCAATATGCGTTTTACGCCGCTCTCCCTTGCGCCGGTCTTGACCGCGGTACAGGATCTTTTTCTCTTCAGACATAATGGCTCATCAGTATTTAACAAACTGCCAATGCGGGATTTCCAGCTTGATGCGCGCCAGGAAGTTGTTGAAACCGGAGATTCGGTCCCCTTCTGCGGTGATATTCAAACCGCAGGCGGTCATGACGTCGAACAACGCCTTGGAGGCGGGGCAGCGAGGATAGCGTAAGATGAACGGTTCATTGCGCGCATACGCCCTCTCCACTTCTTTGTCGCGGGGGATGAAGCCGACGGTCTGCAGCCGGAAACCGAAATTTTCCAGGATGAAGCTGAACATCTGATCGGCGGTCTTGCGCGCCGATGCGGATTCCACCATATTGAAAACGAGCTTGGGCTGAAACGTTTCCAGAACCTTCTCCAGACGATCCTTGGCTTCCCGGCTGGCGGCGCGGATGGAACCGATCAAATCGCGACGCGTGCGGCTCCAGCCCTTGTTCTGGAAATCGTCAATGAGGGAGATGATGAACGCATCGTCGCGGAATTCCTGCTTCAGCCGCCGCACGAACGCCGCCTTCAGGAAGCGGTAGAAGCCCAACACCATGGCGTCCACATTCTGCGTGACGAGAAAACCTAAGGGTGCGGCGTTGAAGAAGTCGAGATTATTGAAGGTGATGTCGGGACCCAAGTCCACGATGATATACCCCGCATCCAGCATGGCGATGTTGCGGATCAGCTTCATCTTCTGCTGATACTGCGGGTTGGAGACGGAAATGATATCCGTGCCGCCGCAGATCAGGCGCAATTTCGGCGACGGCGTGGGCTCCATCACTTCCGAAAGATAGGTGACATCGCCCTGGATGAAATCTTTCAGTGTGTAACGAGGGGAGCTGATGCCCAGCAGCGTGGAGAGATCGGCGCCTCCCAGATCCGCATCCACCAGAACGACTTCATGCCCGAGAGTCGCCAGCGCGAGGGAGAGATTGATCGCAAAGGTGGATTTGCCCGTACCGCCTTTGCCGCTCGCCACAGCGAAGATTCTCTTCTGCCGGCTGATGTCCGACAGATCCGGTGGTGCTTCATTCATTATAAGCCTGGCTGAATTGCTGACGCCCTTCCTGCATGCTTACGTGAGTATAACCAAAATTATCCGAAAAGTCAAGTTTTTTTAGGAGCCTTTCAGGGGCGCGGCAACTTTTCAGATGGAATGGAGTTTAATAGAATGTAACGCAATAATGGAGGTTTGACTATGAGATTTCACGATCGGCTTTTGCTGTGCGCCGCTTTTCTGGTTTTGATCATGAGCATAGCTTTCCTATCCGCTCAGGCGGACGATCCTATCTCCGCTGCAACCGCAGGGGTGAAAGATGCCGCGCAGGAACCGGATCCGATGGTTGCCGCCGCCGCACAGGAAGGTCAACAGGGGATCAATAAAGCCGCGATTTACGATCAGTTAAAACAGCTCGGGAAGGATTACCGCGAAGCGCGCTCGCAGGACGCCAAGCAGCGGATTTTAATTCGCGCGAATGATTTGATGAGTCAGCTTTTCGACGCCAAAGTGCAGCGCGAACAACGCCGCATTGACGCTCTCCAGAGACGCCTCAACGAGGAGCAGAACCGCCTCCATGAGATGCAGTTGCACAAACAGGATTTAGTCCATCAAGGCGTACAGCGCGCGCTGGAAACTGGGGAATTGCCGGATTGGGCGGCTCCTGCCAATCGGGCGGAATGATCTTTTCCACCGAAAACGTATGAAGTCCTCCGCTGAAACCGGAAGCGTTACACGCTTCCGGTTTCCTGTTTCCCCCTTTTCCAATGATTATCAACTGTCGCCTTGACAAAGTGAATTGCAAAGATTATATTGACTGTAAAAAGCAGCGATAAAGCAAAAATATGCAGAATGAATTCGTTCGTTTGGAACGTTTGAGCGTTCCGGAGCTAGATGGGATTCTCGGACAGCCTTTCCCCGTGCTGGATGATGGTTTCGTGCGCGTCATTGATTACATGGGATCGGATGAATCCATCGTGCAGGCGGCTCGCGTCTCCTACGGCCAAGGGACCAGGAAACGCCTCGAAGATGAAGGGTTGATCCGTTATTTGATGCGTCATCAGCACACCTCACCCTTTGAGATGTGCGAGATCAAACTGCATGTGCGCGTGCCGATGGATTGCTGGCGCCAGTGGATCCGGCATCGCACCGCCAACGTCAATGAGTATTCGACCCGCTACTCCATCGCCATCGAAGCCGCGCAGAAAACGCAGCCCGATCAATGGCGCAAGCAGGGGATCCTGAACCGCCAGGGCAGCAGCGGGAAGCTGGACGAAGAAATCGGCAAGCAACTAACGCAGGAAGAAATCGAACTGCACGATCGCTGTAGAGCGGTTTACCAACACCGCCTCGAGTTGGGGGTGGCGCGCGAACAGGCGCGCAAGGATCTGCCGCTTTCCACCTACACGGAAGCCTATTGGAAGATTGATCTGCATAACCTCCTCCATTTCCTGGCTTTGCGTCTAGAATGGAAAGCCCAACAGGAGATCCGCGAATACGCTCGCGTCATCGGCTATGACATCGTGCGGCGCTGGTGCCCCATAACCTGGGCGGCGTTTGAGGATTACCGCCTCGACAGCCTGCACCTTTCGAGAATGGAAGCGAAGATACTGCAACTGCTGATTGCTGGAAAAGAAGCGGAAGCGATGGAGGAGTCGTTGGCTGCGAAACTGTTGCAGCGGAGCGAGAACGGTTTTAAGCCGACGCTCGAAGGAATCGAGTTTGAAGCGAAATTGAAGTCTCTCCAACTTCGCATCCCCTGGGAAGGAGGAGCTCGCTAAAAAGCCTGTCCGACGCTGAAATATAACCGCACATCGTCTTCATTGTCTTTCTTCCAAGGGTTTAGACCTACATCCAACCGTATGATTCCCAAAGGAGTATAAGCGCGGATACCAGCTCCAGGGGAAGTGCGAACATCGGTTAGATGAAAGTGACGGAAAGAAGACCACACATTGCCGGCGTCGAAAAATGCCGCGATGCCGAACATCTTCCAGACAGACTGCCGCAATTCCAGCACATTCCAGGTGATCTTGAAATTCCCGCCGATTGGTTCTCCGTTTACATCTTTCGGACCCACTTGCTGATAACCGAAACCCCGCAAAACGTTGGGTCCGCCCGCGTAAAACCGCTCGCTTAATGGAGTCGGGCGGGTGGTCCACCAATTGTCCATCCAACCAATTTCCAGAGCCGTACCGACAACCATCGAGCGGGTTAAGGATCGAAAGCTGCGCGCCTGTACATCGGTGCGGAAGAAATCCGTCGTCGCACCCAGCACCGAACCCGCCAGTTCATTGTCCCATTGCAGGTAACTTCCCTGGCGGCTGTTGATTATATCATCCCGCATATCGTATTTCTGCTGGACGATCAGACTGGAGATGTCCGCTTTCAGATCCACCGGGGTCTCAGCAAGCGTCACGTTCGCGAATTTCGCGGTTTCATAGCGGTATTGAAAAGATAGGGTAAACGCCGGACTCAGACTCCTCCAGAGCACACCTTTGCCGATTTTCCGGTAGAGTTCATAACTGGGTTCTTCTTGAAATTCGTATTTGAATGTCAGATCGTTATTCCAACGCTGTCCTAAGATCCAGGGCTGCGAGTAGGATGCTTCCAGACTGCGTTGAATGAAACTGATCTGCCCGGTCAACCCGATTTTCCTCGCGGTGCCGAAGAGATTGGCATTGTAGAGTTCCAATCTGGCGCGCGCCTGTTCGACCGTTGCATACCCTATCGAAGCACCCAATCGTATGGACTTGAATTCCTGAAATTCCAACCGGATATCTTTCTTGGCGGAATCGGCCTCCTCGGGCGTGATGGTCTGAATCTGCACATTTTGGAATAATCCCGTGCGGAAAAGCCGCTGCCGAGTTTCGATCAAAGAGCTGTATCTCACAATATCGCCCGGATGGAGGAGCAGTTCGCGGTCCACGACGAACGGTCGGGTTTTTTCCAAACCTTCACAGCGGATATTTTTAACGGTGTACTGGATGCCTTCGGAGATGATGAAATCCACCATGGCTCTATGAGTCTCCAGGTTAATCTTCGTGTCCGGCTGGATCTGGGCATCGAGATAGCCCTGGTTTGCATAAAGGGCCAGCATTTCCCGAACTGCGGCATCAATTTTGGGAGTCTCAAAGGGATCGCCTGAGCGGATGCCGGCCTTTCGCATCAGGAGGCTGTCCGGCTGGCTTTGGTTTCCGAAAAAGGCGACGCTTTCCAGAGTAGTGAGTTCGCCTTCTGATATGGCAATTCTGATTTTGGCAGTGTTTCGAATGGAGTCAAGCTGAACTTCGCCTGCGGTGACGGTTGCTTCCAGGTAGCCGTGCGCGCGGTAAAAAGCGGCGATGTTCTTCAAATCTTCGTCGAGCACCTGACGGCGAAAGAAAACGCGGGTCAGCAGGTTCGATGGACGGGTGATCATGATGCGCTGCAGGTCGGAGGATGAGAACGCCTGATTGCCTTCAAACGCCACTTCTTTGACCTTGAACCTGCGGGAGGATTCTTTCGACAGCGCGCAGAGAGGGAGGATCAGCGCGAGTACCAACGGGAAAAGATGTTTTGTTCGCAGAATCACCGGAACCTGACCTCGTATTTCAAATCTATGCCCGTCTCTCCAGTTTGAATCGTCTCCCCCTGCAGAGAGAATTGACGCGAGAGGCGATAAATCATTCGAATGCCGTTCTCATTGAAATGACCGACGTTCGTGAGATAGGTGATTTCCAAGCGGTCGCTGATCTGTTTGGTCGCCGCGATCCTGGGTCCCCATGAACTGCTCTGTTCGAATAAATTACCTTCGATGGTGACTTCGTCCAATCCCAGCTTTTCGCCGACGTTGCGGGAGATATATCCGGAAAGAATATAGCTGGAAAGTGATTCGGCTCGCGAAACGAGAACGTCGCCGGTCTTCGAGCTGACGCCGTTGCCCGTAAGCTGCTGGCGGGTGGCGCCCAAGGTAATCAGCGAAACGATATCGGCGTTTTCCAGCGGCGGGGTGGAGGTGAGCTCGACTTTTACATCTTCCGGCGTTCCAGTCAGCGTCAGAAGAATCTCGTAGGTGGTTGCCTCCAATGCCTGATAGGTTCGAACGGACGTTTTCGCCGTCAGGTTGATTTCGGGGTTGATTCGATCCGGATTCTGAAAGTGGATGCTTCCATCCACAATCGCGAATTTGCGGTCCAGGAACATCACATAGCCCTCTTCCAGAGAAATGCGTCCGGTTATATTCGGTTGAAGAGGGGTCCCGACGAGGGTGATGTCCGCCAATGCCCGCAATCTCGCCACATTGTTGTCCAGCCAAATGCGATCGCTATCGCGCACTTTGATGTTCAGCTCAGTCGCGGATAGCAGCGGTGAAGGCTGCTTTTCCACCGCAGACTTGGGCACCCGCGCGCCGGTGATAAAGTCTTGAGGATGGAGATCTTTGATGATGCGGGTTTCGCCGAATTTCAGGTCGCCGGATAAGAGATAGCCCACATCCTGATTCTGATATTCGAGATGACCGGAATCAAGCGTCAGTTTCAACAGATCCGGGAGGTCTACTTTCAGCTTGTTCATATCCATATGCAGGGAGATGCGGCTTAGCGTGCCTGCTTCGTGCCGGAGTTCTCCTGCAAGAAACAGAGTTCCTTCGCCCAAGCGCGCAAAAACCGAATCAATGTTCACTCTGTCGCCGATAAGAGACGCTGAAATCACTCCGTTCCGCAGGGGCTCACCCAGCAGCGGGATGAAAGCGCCGCAATTTCGCACCTGGATTCGCCCGGTTACATCGGGGTCGTGCATTTGTCCGGTAAGCTGCAAATTTAGGTTTGCATCGCCGGATAAATTCTGAACGCTTGGGACGAACGGCTGCAGAAGTGAGAGCTTCAACTCCTGCACGTTGACATCCAGCAAAGTGGAATCCGCGGCGATCTTACCCACAGCGGACAGGGAGCCGCTGTCTGCGATCGCCAAATGCATATCCAAAAGGAAGTCCTGCCAATCTTTGGAAGTGACTCTCCCCTGCATCTGGAAAGGTAGGTTTTGCACAGAACCTTGAAGACCGGCGAGTTCAAGTACGGAATCCTTTAGCGTCAGGGAGAAGGCGATGCCTTCGATTCCGGTTTCGTTTTCACCGAAGCGAATTTTCCCGTTCTTCAGCTCAACAATCCCCTGGGGGTGCAGATCGCGAAGAGCCCCGTCCCAGAAAAAGTCGTAATCCGCCTGCCCTGCCAGCGTCCATTTGCCCGCGAAAAAAGGATTCAGGATGCGCAAATCCAAGTTTCGACCGATGGCGCTCCCTTTGATCCTGCTGCGCTCGTTGAAGACCGGCGCACCCAGGCTATCTACGGATGCTTCGGCGATAACGGCGAAATGCGAATATAAGTTCGGGTCGTGGATTTCCAGCCGTTTCAGTTGAATCAACCCCTTCTGATACGAGATTTCTCCGCCTAAAGAATCTACCAGGAGATTCTGAAAGGAGGGCTGATCCAGGTGAAACCGGAAATCGGCTTCCGTGTTTTGAGGCGAACCGGCGTACTCCAGATTGAAATTCAGCCGTCCACCCAGGTCCGGTGAATTCGGCAGAAAAGCTGCTATGTTGTGAACCGAGACTTGCTTCCCTTTTACGTTCAACTTTATCCTGGATCTTTCTGCGAAGTCGAGTCGGACGTCCATCTTCCCGGCGGATTCGGGCGTCGGCGAGCTGTTCGAAATGGGTCCCCGCCGACGAGCGGGTAAAGGAGGAGGATGATCCAAGAATGATGCCATATCCGAAAAGATGCGATAATCCGGTGGAACATCGAAGAGATTGATCTGAGCTGTTGCTTCTTGAAATGTGAGAGGCGCAATCCCGCGAATCGAAATCAGGAGGCTGTCCTTGCGGAGCATCAGAGGTTCGAGTTGAATACCATCTTCCGTCAATTTGAACCGCGCGAAGCCTTCGTCGGCTCGGTAGTGGTCGTAGCCGGGCTCGATGAAATTTGCGATGACTTCGCCCTTCAAATTGTCTATGGAACCATGGAGGTTGCCGCGGTATCGGAAGCTGCCGGAGAGTTGCTTGATCCCGAAGGGCGGGTTCAGACTGTCCACTTGTTGCCAAGCTCCCGCGAAGCGCGCGGATTGGATGAAAAGCCGCCCCGAGGAATATTCCAGTATTCCCCGGAGCGAATCCAGCGGGAAATTCTGATAATTCAGGCTGTCCAGAGCCAGTTCGATGTGGAAAGCCGGCGCTTCCAGAGTTCCGGTGATTTCCCCCTGCGCCTTCATCCTGCCGGTAAGATCGGAGATTTTGAACATAGCTGCGTAAGGAGGAATTTGCGGAATGTCAGCGCTGAAACGACCCCGGATTCGATTCGAATCAGCCCGCAGCGAGGCGAGCATCCGAGACGCGCCTTGCGCGATGCTCAGATCCGCGCGTTGGTCTTTATGTTCCAAATGAAACGTAAAATCGGGCAGAGCGCGCTCTCTAAAGGTGACATTTTGCAACTGAATGTCGGTGAGAATCTCGCTTTTCCGCCAGAGATCGGGAAAATTCGCGGAACCGCCGATGGGTCCAAAAAGATTTACTTTACCGCTGATTCTGCCGGTGTAGGGCGAACGGTCATGGTAGAGAAATCGCCAGATCTCCCTGAAATCAATGGATTGGAGCGACAGAGATGCGGTTACATCCCGGTTGGCTCCGGTGTGGAGCGTTCCCTGTGCTGTTATCGCGCCGCCGAACGCCGTCAACTTCAGGCTGTCCAGTTTCGCTTCCCCGGGCTGCCATTCTCCCCGGATGAATCCGCTGTTCAATGACAAATCCGCCAAGCCGACCTGCACCAGGCTCACTTCGGCGCGAACGACGGGATGCGCCGTCGAACCGCTGAACGTGATCTTCGCATCGCATAACCCGCGGGTAGGCTTTATCGCATCCGGAATATATTCATCCAGCAGCGTCGCAATGGAGTCGAGGTGCCCGGTAAGGGAGACGCTTCCCTGAAGATCGCCCGCCGTCGTCAAGGTGCCCTCGCCGGATAATGCCAGATCCGGCAGAGTCAACCTCAGCGACTCAATCTGAAGCACCTTATCAAGGAATGACCCTTTGAGGAGAATATCCTGCGCCGATAGCGAGGATTCCGACCATGCCGCCTCTGCCGATTTCAACCGAAGATGGAGGCGGTAAGCGTCTTCCTGAAGCCTGTCCGCGAAAAAGCTCAAATCCTTGATTTGAATGCGATGCAGAGCGGATTTTGAATCCGTGAAATCCGCCTGGACGTCGGAGATCTTCAGATGGTGCAGGATGATTCGAAAAGACGCTTTTTTCGTCGAGTCCGGCGCAGTTTCCGCACGGAGCGAAAACTTGGGCAAGTTCAGTGTTCCCGAACTGTCGCGGCGCAACGAAACGGATAGCCCCTGCATCTCGACGTCGGTGAGAGACAGCTCTTTTTGCAATAGAGCGAACAGATTATAGCGGAGCTCAGCGTGCTTCAGAGCGGCGAAAGTCATGCCGGAATCCGGTGGAACTTCGATGCGGATGTCGCGGAGGCGGACGTAGGAGATCAGGTTGGTTTCGAAACCGCCGATCTTGATTCGGCTGTTCAGCAGATGGCTGAGCTGTTTTTCCGCGATGCGGCGGCTGATGAGCTCGCCGGGCGGCAGAGTCGCCAAGGTCAGCGCGGCGAAGAGCAACACGATCAGCGCCAGCAGCAGAGCGATCCCCCGGCGGAAGATGGATTTTACGGCTGATCGGATCGAAGCCATAGATCGGGAAAGATACAGGTAAAACGGTGCTGATGCCGAAAATTATACGATTCAGGCGCGGTTCTGTTTCGGACGGATGGCGCAATATAGCCAATGCCCGTTTGCGAAGCAAGCGCTAAAAACCCGGCATCTCAGAGGAATGGAGACTGGCTTCAGTGTAAATTGTGTAAAAAAGGGGTTGCTTGAACGCTGCCGATCGCCTATTTTGTTTTGACAGATTCTTTTATAAAATCGTATGGAAACTCCCGAAAGCCAATTCAAATATTGCCCGATCTGCGCAGGGCGTCTGCAGCGCGGAATCATCGAAAACAGCTGGCGGTTGCGCTGCCGATCCTGCGGCGAGATTCATTACGAGAATCCTAAGCCTTCCGTGGCGGTGGTCTGCCGCAATGACGAAGGGGAAATTCTGCTCGTTTTACGTAATGTCGAACCCGGCAGAGGCAGGTGGTGCTTGCCCGGCGGCTTCATCGAGATGGGGGAGACGGTGCAGGCGGCGGCTCTGCGGGAGTTAAGAGAAGAGACCGGATTCGATGCGGAGTTGCTGCGCGTGGTGGACGCTCAATCCAAGTTGAATGGCTATTACGGCGATGTAGTAGTCATCGGTTTCGAAGCGCGCATCGTCGGCGGGGAGGCGAAACCCGGAGATGACGCCGCTGAATTGCGCTTTTTCCCTGCGGACGCCCTGCCGGATGTCGCCTTCGGATCGCATCTGCGTTTCATTGAAGCGGTGCTGGGCAAGAAAAAAGCGCCGGACGCATAGTTCCGGCGCTGGATCCTTTTTAATGATTCAAGCGCTTTTTTTTGCACAAGCAAAAATATTGGACGCCAGAAAAGGGATTAAACCGATATCTGCGCTAAAAATCGTCCTTCTTAAAAACGCCTGTATAGTTTTCTTCCCGACAACATCCATAGGTGCCGTCAACAAAACCGCTCTTACATCCACAAAGCCGGCACTTATCAATATCGCGGAAATTTCTTTTAGCGTATAAATTCTGGCTCGCGCCCAACGGTCGTGAATCTTTTTCGGAAGCCAGGAGAAGAACGGGATGCGATTCCAGGGTAAAAGCGGCAGGTTTGCGCCGTGAGTTTCGAATATCCACCAGCGGTGCGGCACAGAGAGGATAAGAGTTCCTTCCGGCTTGAGAACCCGCATTATTTCTTCCAAAGCTTTTGTCTGATCTTCGACATGCTCCAGCACTTCGAAGCAGGTAACGAAATCGAATGTATTTCTATCGAAAGGAAGAGATACCGCATTTCCGCCGAGGAAGTGGATAGTAGAGATCCCACGCCGGATTAGATCGCGGCGATATTCCGCCAGTCTTGATACCTGAAGATCAATGCCAAATGTGAATTTTGCATGTCGAGCGAAGAATTCAGTCTGGCTCGCATTCCCAATCCCAATATCCAGAAATCGCATACCCTCGGGGATGCAGTGAAAAACATTCGAAGCTACGCGGTATCGGCGTTCGTGAAATAGACTCCCGCGGGGTATTGGTTCACCCGGGAGAATGTTACGCAATCCGCTCATTTTCGTCGAATGAGAAAATCCGCAATCTTCCGCCCCGCCCTGACCCCTGCTTCCACGGTTGGTGGCAGTTCCGCATCCAGCCAATCCCCGCTCAGGAAGAGATTGGGAATACAGGTCGTTTGCGGGAGCGTTTTCCACCACAGAGCCCGCGGTCGCAGCGGTGTGGCGTGCGGTGCCGTCACGAGCTTCCAATGCGTCCAGCGCACCTTCTGCAGTTGCGGAAACGCCTGAAGCAATTCCTCCGCAAGTTCGCAGATAGGTTGAACCGGTGCTTCGCCTTTCGCGGATGAGGCGGGTTCAGCGGCGCACGTGCGCTCAAGCGGTTCGTTCAGCATCAGCGCCAGAGGCGCTGCGCGGTTTTCCCACATCCGCTCGTAATCGAAAACCCAGCCGATTTTTCCATCCGGCAAACAGGTGAAGGCTTCCAACAGAGGGCGTTCATCCGCCCAGAGGTACAATGTGGTGATCGGATTGGCACGCCAATCCCGCAGGAGATATTCCTGAATGATGCGTTCGCCTACCGGCAGGTTTTTCAGCACGTTCAGCAGAGATCCGGGCGGCAGCGCCAGGAAGACGGCGTCGCAGGAAAGCCGTCCGCCGCCTTTTAGCAGCACATCTGTGATGCGATTCTCTTTTACAATAAAAGATTCGCAGGTGGTTTTCAAATGAACTTGAATTCCAGTGTTCTCCAGCGTAGGTTTCATACGCTGAGAAAAAATTTCCTGCAGAGGCCGGCGGGCATAGCCCAACCTGCCGCCGAACGGCTTTTTGCAAAAACCTTGCTGGAAGATCACCCGGAGATATGGAATCGGCACCGCATCCGCGGGCGCATTTAGCGCTGCGCGGATCAGCTGCAGCCAGAACATCCGCCGTTCTTCATCGGTGCTGAATTCATCCAGCCACTGCGCGGTGGTTTGGGTCGTTGTCGGAGGAGATTTCAGCAAAGTTTGGATCGCCTTCAGGATCCGCACGCGGGAGCGCAGGGGGAGCGCACGGAAGTTCAGCAGTCCCGCCGCCAGGTGATACGGCGCAGGAAGCGGGTATTCCTTCAGATCAGCCCGCATACCTTCGCGAAGTACGAAAGACACCCGGCCGGGATAAGGGTAGGTGATCTCGTTGTCCAAGCCGAATTCCCGAAAGAGACGGCGCATCTGCGTATAAGAACTGAGGAACAGGTGAGGACCGTTGTCGAGGAGCGTGGGCAACTCCGCCGCGAAATAGCTGGTCAGACGTCCGCCCAAATGCCCTCGAGCTTCCAGCAGAATCACTTCCGCGCCGGTCTTGCGCAGTTCCCAGGCGGCTGCGATGCCGGAGATGCCGCCACCGACGACGACGATGCGGGTATTCATATACGCAATATAAAACGGTTGCCCTGCACAAGCAAGCAATTCTCTGCGCAAATTCGAGAAGAACCGGCAAGCCGGTGCGTCTCATTGTGCTGGAAACCTCGGAGCCATTTCGCTTGATTTTTTTGCCGTTCGTTCTTACATTTAGAAGCGAATCATCAAAGCAACACTACGAACCAGGGAGGTTCTATGAAGTTGAAGACCCGCGAACAGGATCACGTCGCCATCATCGAGGTCAAAGGCAAAGTCATGGGCGGTCCGGACGCGACGGTGTTTCAAGACGAAGTTAAAGCGCAGATCGCCAAGGGTCACAAGAAATTCATCTTTGATCTGGGCGGCGTAGATTGGATGAATTCGTCCGGTCTGGGGATTTTGATCGGCGCTTTTACCACCATCAAGAATGCAGGCGGTGAACTGAAGCTGGCGAACGTCACCGAGAAGATCCAGAGCCTCTTTATGATTACCAAACTGGTGACCATTTTCGATTCGTACGATTCGGTCGACAGCGCTCTGAAGAGCTTTTAAACCCGCCCCAATTCCATGGATTCAGTTGCAGATAAAGCCGATCCCGAACAGCCGACGAACGCTGATGCCCCCGTTGGAAATTCCGAGAATTGGGCGGAGAAACGGGTGTTCCGTGAGCTCACGAATCTCATCGGCGAGGTGAAACAAGAGCTGAAAGCGGCATCGCTTATGACTGTGCCGTTGGAACGCCTGCAGCGTATCGAGGAACAGCTCGACCGTCTCGCGCACCTTCTCGAACACATCGAAGATGTGCGCCGTACCCGCCTGGAGATCCAGTTGATTACCCAGATCGCTTTGAAGCTCTCCAATGTGCTCGATCTGGATGAAGTGCTGAATCTCATTCTGGATTCCTTGAAGCAGGTGGTGGATTACGACGCCGCCGGCATCTTCGTCCTCGATGAGAACAGCAAGTTGGTGGTGGGGGAAATTCTACGCGGGTATGAGGCTTCCGACTCGGGAAAAATCCGGCAGAAGCTGGGTCAGGGTTTGATGGGCTGGTCTATGGAACATATGGCGCCGGTGGTCGTCGCCGATGTTTCCCGTGACCCGCGCTACGTCAAAGCTCGCGAACAGACGCGGTCGGAGCTGGCGGTGCCGCTCTTCACGGGTGGCAAAGTCATCGGTTCTTTCAACCTGGAGAGCAACCGCCTGGGTGCGTTTACTGAAAAGGATGCGGAGCATTTGATGACCTTCGCGTCGCACGCCGCCGTCGCCATTGAACGCGCCCGAATGCACAAAGAGATCCTCACCAAGCGGCGCATAGAAGAAGAACTGGCGCTGGCTCGGCGCATGCAGCTGAGCCTTTTGCCGCGTTCCGCGCCGAAACTCGATAATTTCGATGTCGCCGGCATCAATGTCCCCTCCGAAGCGGTCGGCGGCGATTACTTCGACTACATCCGGCTCACGGAAAAAGATCTGGGCATCGCCATCAGCGATGTCGCCGGCAAAGGCGTCCCCGCCGCGTTCATCATGGCGTCGCTGCGCGCCTCTCTGCGCATTGAAAGCGTCAGCCATTACGCCATTTCCACTATTTTAGCGCGTGTGAACGATTTCCTCTTTGAATCCATCGAACCAGAGCGGTTTGTCACCGCTTTTTACGGCGTCCTGGATGCGCGCGCCCGGCTCTTAACCTACGCCAACGCCGGTCACAATCCACCACTCCTACTGCGCAAGAGCGGCGGCACCGAGCAGTTGACGGAGGGGGGGCTCTTGCTGGGAGCCTTCCCAGGCGCATTGTATCATGAACATCGAGTGCAATTTCACCCTGGAGATGTGCTGGTTTTATACACGGACGGCGCATCCGAAGCGGAAAATGCGGAAGGAGTTCAATTCGGAGTCGAAAGGATTGAAAGCGTGGCACGGGAGGCGCAGGACCGAGGTCCGCGCGCCGTCATCGGCTCTCTGTTGAAGGCGATCCGATCCCATGTGGGAACCGCCCGATTGCAGGATGACATTACGTTGGTGGTTGTGCGATGTCGCTGAAGAAGGTCGGTGAGTTGATCATCCCCAGTCGTCAGGATTACCTGGCTCGAGTAGATCAATATACCGAACGAATCGTGCGCGATCTCTGTCTGCCTTCTCAGATGCTGGATGATGTAGCGATCTCGATTTCGGAAGCCGTCAACAATGCCATCGTGCACGGCAATAAATTGGATGAAAACAAGCGCGTGGTCATCCGTTACTATCACTGTGCGAAATACTTGCGTCTGGTTGTCCGGGACGAAGGTCCCGGGTTTTCGATGGATGCCGTGCCGGATCCCCGCCAGAAGCAGAATCTCCTGAAACCGTCCGGTCGGGGGATCTTGATTATGCGTCACCTGATGGATCGCGTGTTCTTTCGAAAATTGAAAAACGGTATGATGATCATCATGGATAAGTTCTGTCCGATCACTGAAACGATCCCTGCAGAAAAAGGGGGAACCGTTGAATAAAAACGAAATCCAGCCCAAGATCGCCATTTATCCTGGATCGTTCGATCCCATCACATTCGGGCATGTGGATATTCTGGAACGCGCGGCGGCGCTCTTCGATAAGGTCGTCGTGGCGCTTGCAGTGAACCTCGAAAAGAAGCCACTGTTCAGTCTGGACGAACGGCGTGAAATGATTCTTGAAGCTTCCGCGCACTTGCCCAATGTGTCCGTCGTGGAAGTTCCTGGGCTGATGGTGGAGTTCGCTCGGGAGCAAGGAGCGGTCGCGCTGATTCGGGGTTTACGGGCGGTATCCGATTTCGAGTACGAATTTCAGATGGCGCTGATGAACCGCAAACTGGCACCCCGTGTGATCACCGTCTTCCTGATGCCGCATGACAGCTATACCTATCTGAATTCTACGATTGTGCGGGAAGTCGCGCGTTTCGGCGGAGATATTTCGCAGTTTGTTCCTCCGGGGGTGGCGCGGCGCCTGCAGGCGAAGTTCAATCCATCGGGTTCATGATCCGATTTCTGAAAGTCAGTTGCCGGCATGCACCCGGGAAAGGTGTTGAAGACGTCTCGTTCACCATCGAGCGGGGCGATTTCGTTTTGCTGGCTGGACCTACAGGTGCCGGAAAAACAACCATACTTCGATTGATCTATCTCGAGTTGTTCCCGGATTCCGGTCAGATCATGATCGAGGGGCGCTTCCAGCGTTCCCGCGACGCGCGGGATCTGGCGGCTCTGCGGCGAAAAATGGGGATCGTATTTCCGGAATCCCGGCTCCTTCCGGATCGCACGATCTTCGAGAATGTGGCGCTGCCGCTGCGCATCGCCGGCGAATCCCGTCGCCGAACGCATCTCGAAGTCAGTCGGCTGTTGTTTCGCTTCGGATTGAGCGGGCGCGGCGCATCCTTTCCATCCGAGTTGTCTTCCGGTGAGCAAAAAAAAGCCGCGATCGCCCGCGCATTGGTCGTTCGTCCTTTCATTCTTCTGGCGGATGAACCTCTGGCGAACATAGATGCAGATGCCGGAGCTGAAATTATCGGTCATCTTGCGCAGATCAGCGCGGAAGGGACGACGATCCTCGCCGCCACGCATCAGCCGCAAGCCTTCGAAGGAATCGCGAAGTGCGTGTTGACTCTGCGGGAAGGGCGCATTGTCGGCAGGAAAGGAAGCGCGCGATGAGACGCGGTCTGCAGTTCGCACTATCCGAAGGCATCAGCGGCATCCGTCGGGGGTTGTTTCATTCAATTGTAGCGGCGGCGGCGCTGGCTCTGGCGATCGCCGTCCTCGGTTTTTTTTATTACGGGGGAATGAACCTGAGGCGGACAGCGAAAGACCTGCTGCGTCATTTTCAACTGGAAGCCTTCATCGCCCTTTCTCTGCCGGAATCAGAGCACGCCGAACTACAGAAAGTTCTTCAAAATCTCGATCCTTACTGGCGGATTACCTATATATCGCGGGAAGAAGCAGCGGAAAAATTCACTCGAGAATTCGATCCGCAAATTTTCACAGTGCTCAAAGAAAACCCTCTGCCCGCTTCTTTCATCATCGCTTTGCCGCCGCATGAAATCCAGCCTGACACCATCCGCACCATCGCCCAGAGGATCACAGGAGTTGCCGGCATTGAAGAGGTAGTGTACGATCGAGAACTGCTGGAGCTCTTTCATTCCGGGATGAAAAAAATTACCCGCTGGGCGTTGATCGTCGGGGGGGCGGCGATTCTGCTGGCTATCGGGCTGACCTATAACGCCATCCGCCTGAAGATTGACCAGCAGCAGGATGCCATTCGTCTGATGTCGCTGATGGGTGCCACACCGGCTTCGCTGCGGGGAATTTACTGGGTGCAGGGAGCCTTGCTGGGAATCGTGGGGGGAGTCTGCGCGGCTTTCTTCTTGCTGTTTCTGGCGGCTCTGGCGCGCTTCAGTCTCATCGACGGAAAGGATATCATTCTGCCGCAATTCTGGCTACTGACTCTGTGCGGCTGTCTCCTCGGATTGCTGGGCAGCACGATTGCGGTGAGGCGGTATTTGAAGGTGTGATTCGTTTCTGCCAGTGAATTGGGAACCCTGCCGATCAATTCATCATACAAAGGGATAGATTCATTTTCGATTGGATTGCCATGAACCTCCTCGTCACCGGCGGCGCCGGTTTCATCGGCTCGAATTTCATTCATTACGCCATCAAGGAACACCCGGAGGCGCGCATCGTCAATCTGGATGCCTTGACCTATTGCGGCAACCTGGAGAATCTGACGGCGTTTCAGAACCATCCACGGTATCGGTTCGTCCGCGGCGATATTGCCGATGCCGCCGTCTTAACGCAGATTTTCGAAGGGGAGAAATTCGACGCCTTGATCAACTTCGCCGCTGAAACGCATGTGGATCGCTCCATTACCCGTCCTTCCATTTTTTTGCACACCAACGTCGTAGGAACGCAAGTCCTCCTGGATTTCGCTCTGCGTTATGGAGTCAAACGCTTCCTGCAGATATCCACGGATGAAGTCTACGGTTCGCTGCCCGAAACCGGATCTTTTCGGGAAACGACTCCTCTGGCGCCCAACAGCCCCTATTCCGCTTCGAAAGCCGGCGCCGATTTTCTCGTCCGAGCCTACGTGCATACGTATGATCTGGATGCTGTCATCACGCGCTGTTCGAACAACTACGGTCCCTATCAATTTCCGGAGAAGTTGATCCCGTTGATGATCACCAACGCCGTGGAAGATAAACCGCTGCCTGTGTATGGAGATGGTTTAAATGTGCGCGATTGGCTGCATGTGGAGGATCACTGCCGGGCGATCTGGCTGGTTCTGGAAAAAGGCAAAAAAGGCGAAGTTTACAACATCGGTGGTTCGAATGAATGGCATAATCTGGCGTTGGTGAAAGAACTTCTGCGCATCATGAAGAAGCCGGAGACTCTGATCACCTTCGTCAAGGATCGTCCCGGACATGACCGTCGTTACGCCATAGACGCCTCGAAGATAAGACAGGAATTGGGCTGGAAGCCGCTCTATGATTTCAGTGCCGGATTGCGGCAAACCGTGCAATGGTATCTCGAGAATGAAGAGTGGTGGCGACGGGTGAAGAGCGGCGAGTATCATAAGTACTATCAGGAGCAATACGGGCTGTGAAAATATCCCGGGAAAAAATCGTATTGTGGATCTGCGATTTTATCGCTTTGAATCTCGCCTATGTTGCCTCCTACGTATTACGCTATAAATCCGGCTGGTTCTCGCAGGTAACCATCGCTCCGGAATTTCGGCAGCTTTTCCTCCCTTCGTTAATCGTTTCTATGGGTTGGCTGGGGATCTTCCTCCTGCGGGGGATGTATCGCACTCTCTACGGTCAGAATTCCGTGGATATTTTGTTCAATGTGATCCGCAGTTCTCTGGTGGGGATTTTCATCATCTTCTTAATTACAATAGACCTTCGCAAGCCTTTTTCCCCCAGCCGCGTGGTGTTGATGTCTTACTGGGGCTTCTTGATTCTCTTCGTCGGCGGCGGGCGGATCATCATCCGGCAAGCGCAAAAACGCCTCCTGGCGAAAGGGATCGGCTTGCGCAACGCCTTGATCGTCGGATTCAACGACCGCGCCCGCGCCTTTCTCAGGCAGATCCAGAAGGTGCCGGATATGGGCTATCGGATTTGCGGCTTCTTAAACGGCACCCTGGAGGAAGAGTATCTGGGCGTAAAGGTTTTGGCGGGAACGGAGAAACTGGAGGAGATCGTCCGGCAGCATTCGATCCGCGAAGTGATTTTGGCTCCATCCGCAGCGGATCGCGAACAGATCCCCATTTTGATTTCGAAGCTCGCGAACTTGCGCATCAGCGTTAAGATCCTGCCGGATTTGACTGAAACTCTGTACGGGCGGGTGCGAACCGCCGCGATCCGAGGCGTCCCCTTAATCGAAGTCTTTCCGGACATCCTTTCTCCAGGCGAACGAAGTCTGAAACGGATACTGGATGTGCTGGTTTCGCTCTGCGTGCTGATTTTCGGCTTCCCTTTGCTCGTGTGCATCGCTGCGGCGATCAAGCTGGATTCAAAAGGTCCGGTTCTGTACAGGCAAAAACGCGTGGGGCGCGGAGGTCATATTTTCACCCTGTTGAAATTTCGTTCGATGGTGGCGGATGCGGAAGCTCAAACGGGTCCCGTCTGGGCGGGCAAGGATGATCCCCGCATCACCCGGGTGGGGAAAATTTTGCGAAAAGTCCATCTGGATGAGGTGCCTCAATTCATCAATGTATTGAAGGGCGATATGTCGCTGGTTGGACCTCGACCGGAACGTCCCGCATTCGTGAATCAATTCTGCGCTGCCATTCCCTTATATGAACGGCGTCTGAACGTCAAACCGGGGATTACCGGCTGGGCGCAGGTGAAGCACAAATACGATGAGTCTTTGACGGACGTGATGGATAAACTGCGCTACGATCTATTTTATCTCGAGAATATGTCGCTCGCTCTGGACATCAAAATCATTCTATCTACTGTCGGCGTGGTGCTTTCCGGACGGGGGCATTAAGCGGGGATTGGCGTGAGTGTCGTTCGATTTATTCGGAAATCAGTGGTTTTCGGGGGGAGTCAGAGTCTTGCGGCGATAATCGTTGGGTTTTAAAAACGGAGCCACATATTCCCGCTTTGCGCTTTCCAGGATTCCGCCGGAGTGGAAGGAAAAGAGGCGGGGATGTGCGATTTTGAAGGGGGAGTTTTTGATCATGTTCTTGCAGGCTTCCCGTCCCTGACGGGCGTGCGGAAGATCGCCGCCGAGCTTCATGGCGCGGTCGAAACAATCGTACGCTTCGCATGCAATTTCCATGCGGAATTCCCGAATGAAAATCGGTTCCTTGTCGGCTTTCAAGAAAGCCAAAATCGCTTCCCCGAGACCGCACCAAGCATCCGCCGCCTGCGTGTTCAATTCGAGAGAACGGACGTAGGACGCCAGTGCCGCTGCGATATTTCCTCGCTGCAGAAAAATTCTTCCTCGCCGCTGCCAAGCTTCCGCATTATGTCCGTCCATCCGCAGCGCTGATTCGTAGGCATCCATCGCGCCGTCGTAATCCTCCGCCATCAGCATCTTGTTGCCGAGGTTGACCAATTCCAGCACTCGTTCATCCACTTCAATTTCGCCGGAATGGCGTTCAATCGGCTGTTTCGGCCGGCGCAGTTTATTCAGCCACTGAAACACTTCTTTCCATCTTTTATCTAAAATAAAATATATCCCCGATCATCGGTTTGCAAGCTGATTTTCGACGATTTAGCGGGGTTTCTTTCACCGGTCACGCTTCAGCCGCTGAAATTGCCTCGCGGAATCTTTTCCAGCTTCCGAAGCAAGGTTCCATCAATTGACATTCACGGAGTATGTGACTTCCACGACAGGCTTCAGCATATGGAGGACGCTGCAGTATTTCTCTTGCGAGAGCTGAACGGCTTTTTCCACTTCCTCCAAGGTGATGTCCGGACCGTGAACCCGGTATAGGAGGTTCAAATTTTTCAACACTTTCGGGTGCTCATCCTTTCGTTCGGCGCTCACTTCCACTTCGAAGAGAGTGATTTCTTTACGCCGTTTTTTCAGGATCGCTGCCACGTCCATAGCGCTGCAAGCGGCAGCGGCGAGCATCACCGTTTCAACGGGTGTGGGACCCGCGGAAGGCTCGTCGGCGGGTGTGGAGTCGAATTGCAGAGTGTGTCCGGAGGGGGTAGTTCCCGAAAAGTGCATCCCCCCTTTGTACAGTAGTGTTGATTTCATTCCGATTCTTGTGATTCGTCTTCCCGTTTTGGTTGGATGGGATCAAGCGGCTTGTTCCGCCAGATCCTCGGAAAATTTTTCAGTTACCAGCGCGTTTTTCAGCACTTCTTCCATTTCATGCACGAAAATGAACTCCATTTCCGAGCGGACTTCCGGCGTTGTTTCTTCCAGATCTTTTTCATTCTTCCAGGGGAGAATCATCCTGCGGATTCCGGAGCGGTGCGCTGCCAGCACTTTTTCTTTGATTCCGCCGACCGGCAAGACCATTCCTCGCAAGGTGATTTCACCGGTCATAGCGGTATCGGAACGCACCAAGCGGTTCGTCAGAAGACTCGCCATCGCCGTCAGAATGGTTACACCCGCGGAAGGACCGTCTTTGGGAATAGCTCCCGCGGGCACATGCACATGGATGTTTTCCCCTTCGAAATCAATCGCTTCCAAGCCCATTTCACCGGCGCGGCTTCGCAGGAATGAGAGCGCTGCCTGAGCGGATTCCTTCATAATATCACCCAGCTGTCCCGTCAGGATCAAATTCCCCTTGCCTTTCATCCGGGTAACTTCGATGAAGAGAATGTCGCCTCCGGTGGGCGTCCAGGCGACGCCGGTGGCGATGCCCGGTCTGGTAATGCGCTCAGACGTTTCGCTGTAAAATTTGATCGGACCCAGATATCCGTGCAGCGATTCCACGGTGATGACGGTGGTTTCGATCTCGTTCGCCGCCACCTTCTTGGCGACGCCGCGGCATATGGAAGCGATCTCGCGTTCCAGGTTGCGGACTCCGGCTTCCCGCGTGTACGAGCGAATGATTTCGCGCACAGCCTCATCTTCAAATTGAATATTTTCCGGCTTCAGCCCATGCTCTTCAATCTGCTTGGGGATGAGGAATTTTTTAGCGATTTGCAGTTTCTCCTCTTCAATATAGCCCGGCAGAGTCAGAATTTCCATTCGGTCTCTCAGCGCCGGCGGGATGGGATCCGCCACATTGGCGGTGGCGATGAACATCACCTGCGAGAGATCAAAATCCACATCCAGATAGTGATCCGAGAAGCTGAAGTTTTGTTCAGGGTCCAGCACCTCCAATAGAGCGGAAGACGGATCGCCGCGGAAGTCCATGCCGACTTTGTCGATCTCGTCCAGCATGAATACCGGGTTTCTGGTGCCGGCGCGCTTGATGCCCTGGATGATGCGTCCCGGCAGAGCTCCGATGTAGGTTCTGCGATGACCGCGGATTTCGGCTTCGTCGCGCAACCCTCCCAGAGAAATGCGCACGAATTTGCGCCCCAGCGCATTGGCGATGGATTTTCCCAATGAAGTCTTGCCGACGCCGGGCGGACCCAGAAAACAGAGGATGGGACCTTTCAGCTGTTCCTTGAGCTTGCGCACAGCCAGGTATTCCAGGATGCGTTTCTTCACTTTTTCCAGACCGTAATGATCCCCTTCGAGGATTTCCTCCGCTTTTTTCAGATCGAGGTTATCCTCGGTTAGGATAGACCAAGGCAGATCGAGCAGCCAGTCAATGTAGGTGCGGGAAACTGTGTATTCTGCAGAGGAGGACGGCATCCGCGAGAGGCGGTCAATTTCCTTCTCCGCCGCTTTTTTCGCTTCTTCCGGCATGCCGGCTTTTTCCAGTTTATCCCGCAGCTCCTGGATTTCGACGCCTTCGGTGTCGTCTCCTAATTCCCTGCGGATCGCTTTCAGCTGTTCGCGTAAAAAATACTCCCGCTGGGATTTGGAGATCTCGCCCTGCACCTCGCTCTGTATTTTCGACCCGATTTCCAGCTTCTGCAGATATTCGTTTAAAAGCACCGTCGCGCGTTCCAGCCGCTCCTTGACATTGACTCGTTCGAGGATTTCCTCTTTATGGTGCGTTTCCAGATTCAGTAAAGATACCGCCGTATCCGTCAGCCTGCCGGGATCCTGAATGTTCGCCAGCATCATCAAATGTTCGCCGGTGATGTTGGGTAGGTATTCGCTGATGGATTGAACCAGATTGCGCAGGTTCAACACCATCGCATCCACCTCCAGTCCTGTGGCGACTTCATCTTCCATCCGTTCGATGGAGACCTTTATGTAGGGATCCAGTTGAATGTAGTCTTTCAGTCGGAAACGCTGCACTCCTTGAACAATCACGGATTTCGAGTCATCCGGAAGGTCAATGATCTTCAGGACGGCGGCGACCGTTCCCCAGCTGTAGAGATCTTCCGGACCCGGATCATCCACCAAGCCCTGTTTCTGCGCGATGACACCGATGAATTTCGATTTATCTTCGATGTCAGCCAGGAGTTTCAACGACTTTTCCCTGCCCACCGCCAGAGGGATAATCTGATGCGGAAAGAGCACGGAGTTGCGCAGAGGGATCACCGACAGGATTTCGGGAAGATTCTCTGTCTTCATTTTAGCTTCGTTTTTCATATTTCACATACGTGATTCAAGGGATGGTGCAATCCTTACATCTATGTAAGGGATGTGTGGTCTTCAGCAGATGTATGTTAATGAAGCAACTTATATGCCAGTATTATTTATCCTGAAGTTAGAGAGATTTTTCGCCGTGGTCGGCGAAAACATCTGACAGGATGTCATAGTAATATGTCAGAATTTGGAGCATTCGTTCCGCATTTGAGAAATATATTCATATGGCAGGATAATGTCAAGTCAAATCCCCTGTTTCCTGTCCCGGCTTTTCCGAAGTCTGAAGGAAGAAACGCTTGCTTCCGCTCGCCGAACCTATTATATTGAATACGTCAATATCGGCACTTTGATGCCGTGAATCGGAAATATCTTCACACCGGAGATCGGAATGCCGCGCGAGAATAACGAAAACAACCTCTGGACGGAACCGAACACGCAGCGGATCAGCAGCAGAGAGTGGCGCAGGCTCTTTTCATCCGTCCCAGACGAATTGATTGACGGCTACCGATACTATCGCGATTGCGGCAAGACGAACTGGAACACCTATCTGATACCGCCTTCTACGTTTGCGGCGTACGGAGCGCGCTATCTGCAGAAGCTTCGCTTCGACAATTCGCTGGCATCGCTGCGCCTCTGGGGATTTATGTTGACGGAATCCGAGAGGCTCTATCGCGCCCGCCAAAGCGGGAAAACTGTGATCGCGATTATGGGAGATCTGGGTCCTCTGGCTCCGCTGGTGTACTCGTTTCCCAACACCGCGGCGTTTTATCCGGAATGCCACTGGTGGACGCCGTTTCTCTTTGAATCGAACGACCTTTTCGATGCCGCTGCGAAGCGAGGCATCGGAGAAGATTGCTGCTTTGTGAGGGCGGCGTTGGGCGCTTTCGCCAAGAATTGCTATTTTCCGCCGCCGCAGCTCTGCATCGCCTGTGTGGGCGCCACCTGCGATGATATGGCTGCGGTGATTCAAGGCGCTTACGCTCTGGAGTATCCCTTCTTCTGGTTTGAAATCCCCTATCGGCGGGATTGGGACCGTGGGGATGAAACGGATCCTTTGAAGCCGAAAGCGATCGAGGAGAACCGCCTCAGAGCCTTTATCGTGAAGCAGCTTGAAGCGCTGATCCTCAAGCTTGAGGAAGCCACACAAACATCCTTTCAGGAGGATTCCCTGCGCGCCGCCATCCAGCAGGTGAATCGCTTCCGCCGCGCCGTGCAAGAGGCTCGACGATACAGCTATCAATCCCATGGTGCGGCTCTGCCGGCTCTGGAAATGATGAATCTGGAGTTTATGGGTTTAGCGTTCTATGCGGATCTGCAAGAAGCTGCTGATATCGCCGAACATTTAGCCGAAACTGCCCGGAGGCGTGCTCAGCAGGGTGATTGGGCAGTGCCACCGCGGTCGGTGCGCGTCTTCTGGGTGACGCCGCCGGCGGATCCCATCCTATTGAATCATCTGGAGGATTTGGGCGGGCAGGTGGTCGGCAGCGAATATGTCATCCACCAAATCCGCGACCCCTTGCGAGAAGATCTCCCCCCCCTGGAAGCTCTGGCGGAAGGCATACTGAATATGAGCTTGATCGGAAGCTCCGTAAAACGTGCGCACGATGCCATGGATGAAGCAAGAGAAGCCGGCGCGGAAGGCGTGATCATCTCTTCCATTTTCGCCAGTTCGCACTGCGCTTCAGAAGACCGCATCATCGCGGAAGAGATGAAAAAAGCGCTGGAGATTCCGGTTCTCGCTTTCGATGTGGTGGGTCCCGGAAAAGAGCGTCAGCAGAGTCAAACGCTGAACCGCATGCAGGCGTTCGTCGAGGTTTTGAACGCGAGACGAAGCCGCAAGTTCACTTGATCAA
>CAZUTK010000041.1:0-29513 GCA_964623265.1 uncultured bacterium
TCAGAACTTCAACGTCTCCACCCTTTATGAAACCACCAGCTTTTCTTTCAATGCACTGGCGCATCTCGCCCCGCTGCTGAACGGAGGGACGCATCTGGTCAATCATATGGGACACGGGAATACGGATTGGGTATTGAAGTTTTCTACCAATCAGGTAACCGACAATAACCTCACGAACAACGGTTCGAATCACGGCTATTACATCGCCTATTCCCAGGCTTGCTATTCCGGCAGCTTTGACAACCGCACGACCGGCGGCTCCTACACCAGCGATTGCATCTGCGAAAAATTCACCACCATCGCTCATGGCGCCGTCGCCTTCGTCTGCAATTCCCGCTACGGCTGGGGCTCCGGGACGACGACCAACGGCCCGTCGCAGTACTTCGACCGTCAGTTCTTCGATGCGCTGTTCGGTGAAAACATCTACACGCTGGGCTGGATCAACGCCGATTCGAAGGAAGACAATATCCCCTTCATCGGTTCGGCAAGTTTCTGGTGTTATTACGAATTGAACCTCCTGGGCGATCCGGCTCTGGATGTCTGGACGGCGCAGCCGCAGACGTTCAATCCGGAATATCCTGCTTCCCTCACGCTGGGCACCACGCAGTTCGATGTCAACGTCGGCGTTCCGAACGCTTTCGTGGCGATTTCCGGCACTGAAGGGGTCATTGGCACCGGCGTCAGCCAGGGAAACGGCACGGCGACGGTTTTCATTCAGGATCCCATCGTGATCCCGGAGGATTTGACGCTGTCCATCACCTGCCACAATTACCTCCCCTTCCATGCCACGATCCCCGCTATCGCAGCGAACGGTCCCTTCGTCATCGTGCTGAATCCGACATTCAGCGATGTTGAAGGCGGCGACGGCGATGGTTTAGCAGATCTGGGCGAAACTCTTTCCTTCAGCATGGATTTTCAAAACGTGGGCATCGAAATCGGCTACGGCATGCTGGCGACGCTGAGCTGCACGGACAACAGCGTGACGATTGACCAAGGTGAATTCTATTTGGGCGAAATGCAGATCAATTCGCTTATACAGGCGCAGGACGCTTTCCAGGCGACTTTGACGCCGGACGTCCGAGACGGCGAGACATTAACCTTCCTGGTCACCATTCGGGATAACCGAGATTCCACCTGGGTCTCCGACTTCGATGTAACCGCACATGCGCCCGGGCTTCAACTGACATCCTGGGCTATCAGCGACGGCAACAATAACGCGCTCTTCCCCGGCGAATCCGCCGTGTTATCCATATCACTCACCAATCAGGGGAGCTGTGAAACGACGGACTTATCCATACAGTTGCTAACCGACAACCCTTCCGTTACCGTTACCAATCCAACCGGGCAGCTCGCCGCATTGAACCACGGCGAAGAAGGTTCCTTGGACAATTTGCAGTTCTCTCTGGATGCTGGCATCGCCGATCCGAGCACGCTGGTCCTTTATCTCATCGCGACGGACACGCGCAATTATCGGGCATATTTCCTGATCGAAACTCCGGTCGGAGGGGTTTGGAATGATATGGAATCCGGCGAGCTGGACTGGACGCATACCAACATTACCCCCACATTCGGCGATCAGTGGAATCTTTCTCCCAATTTGAATCATACGCCGGGTGGAAGCCATGCCTGGTATTGTGGTCAGAATATGCAATACGGGACGCTTTTGGACGCCGGATTAACCACGGGGGAATACCCCATCTCCGGCGTCCACGAATTGCATTTCTACCACTGGATGAGCGCGGAATTGTCGGTGCAGTACCCGGGTTACTGCTATGACGGCGGTATCGTGGAGATGTCCTTGAACGGCGGAGATTTCCAGCAGATCACACCGCGCGGCGGGTATCCTTACCGCATCCGCCAGAGCTCTCAGCCGGGTCCTTTCCCGCAAAGCCTTCCCTGCTATTCCGGGACGATCATATGGTCTGAAGCGGTTTTCGACTTGCAAGGTACAGGCACAGTGCGATTCCGCTTCCGCTTCGGGTCAGACGGCGCCACCAATTCGGTCGGCTGGATCGTGGATGATTTCCGCCTAGTCAAAGTTTCCAATCCGGATGCGCCCGGCAACCTGAACGCGGAGTTGCAAGAAAATCAGGTTTTGCTCACATGGAACACTCCGGGCGTCATCCCCGGTTTGAATTCAACACCTTCTAGAGCAAAATCCGGCGAACGCCTCGAAGAATCGCTGGAACTATACTACATTTACCGCAACAGCGTGAAAATTGATTCGATACAGGCGCTCACCTATACCGATAACCTGTCAGGTTTCCAATTCGGGAGCTATTATTACCAGGTATCAGGCAGGTTCTCCGGTGTGGAAGGCAGCTTATCTCAACCGGTGTTTATAGATTACGTGGGAATCCCCCAACGGGAAAATACCATGCTACCGGAACAGACTTCCCTTGCTTCAGCTTACCCGAATCCTTTCAACCCCGTTGTCTCCTTGAAACTGGAACTGGCGAAATCCGAGTTCGTCAACCTCTCTGTTTACGATTTACAAGGCAGGCGGGTTGCGTCGCTGGTGAACCAGCGATTGGAAGCCGGAACATACGAATTCAACTGGAACGCGAAAGACTTCAGCAGCGGCCTCTATCTCGTATCTGTGAATGCCGGCAATTACTCAGGAGCTAAGAAGATTTTGCTTCTGAAATAAGAAGAGAATGAACTGATACCAAGAGGGCGGTGATGAACCGCCCTCTCGCTGCTTCGATTCATCCCTTCCAAGTTACGCACTTCAAATATCCTCTCCGGTTATTGATTTACAGGGTTTTTCCATTGATTTTTATTGGGATTATGAGTATATTATAAATTCTTTTATTGGGATTTATGAATCTCATCTCACTCACGCTGGAACAGCGCCTCGCGGTACTGTACGACCGAATCCACACCGCCGCGCTTCGATCCAACCGCAGATTTGAAGAAATTCAATTGGTGGCGGTGAGCAAGACGGTGGAACCGGAGCGGATGATTCACGCCATCGAAGCCGGCGTGAAGATTCTGGGCGAAAACCGCGTTCAGGAAGCGAAGCGCAAATGGCTCTTGGTCGAATCTTACGCGAAATCGAGATATTGCGAATTCCATTTGGTCGGGCATCTGCAAACGAATAAGGCAAAAGACGCCGTAAAGCTGTTTGATCTAATTCATTCTGTGGATTCCGAGCACCTGGCGAAAGAATTGAATCGCCGGGCAGGGGAAAGCGGTAAAATCCAGCGCATATTAATTGAAGTGAACACATCCGGCGAAACGACCAAGTACGGGGTGCAACCGGACGATCTGTCCGCGCTGATCAATGCGATCCGATCCTGTCGAAACCTGCGACTCGAAGGCTTGATGACCATCGGACCCTTAAGCGGCGGCAGTGAAGCGACGCGAGTTTCATTCAGACTTTTGCGGACCTTGCGCGACCACTTCAACGATGAGGATCTGCAACTGAAGCTTTCTATGGGGATGACGCAGGATTTTGAAATCGCCATTGAGGAAGGCGCCGATTTCATCCGCGTCGGAACCGCCATTTTCGGGGAAAGAATTTAACGGGAGTCCTATGTTCGTCATCGGACATCTTCTGCAGACGATCGCAGGTTTGTTGCACTTCGTCCTCCAGATCGCAGTAGTTTTGTTTCTGGCTCGAGCCGTGTTGTCATGGTTCTCGCCGGATCCGAGACAGCCGTTCATCGGTTTCATTTACCAGATCACAGATCCGGTCCTGTATCGCATCCGGCGAGTCGTTCCACCCGTAGGGGCATTCGATTTAAGCCCGGTCATCGCTATCGCTTTCTTCTGGGTTCTGGACAGCTTTTTAGTTCCTTCCCTGCGCGATGCAGGATATCACTTGCTGAAATAGCGTTTGACGCAGGAGCGCAAGATGAAACTCACGCCGTTGGAAATTCGCAAGATGGATTTCTCGAAATCCCTGCGCGGCTACAACCCGGAAGAAGTGCGGGCGTTTCTGGAAACCGTTGCGGATCAACTGGACAATCTGCAGCGGGAAGTCAACGACTACAGCGATAAAGTCGTACGCTTGGAAACGCGACTTGCGGATTATCAGATGATGGAAAAGACGCTGCAGGAAACGCTGATGAAAGCGGAAGAAGCTTCGCAGCGCGCCCGCACCGATTCCCAACGGGAAGCGGACATCACCATCCGAGAAGCGCAAGTGGAGGCGCAGCGCATCCTCGCCGAAGCACGCAATCAGGTGGATCGGCTGAAATCCGAAATCATGATGCTGCAGAGCCGCAAAGACGCCTTCTTGAAAAAGCTGAAATATCTTCTGCAAAGCCAGTGCGATTTAATTGAAGTCCTTGAAGGCAACGACATTTCCGAATCAGGAAAAACCGGGAGCGAGCATGAAAAACATCCGTCAACAGTTGGATGAAACCATCCCTTTCATAAGAAAACACACGTCGGCGCAACCGGATACCGGAATCATACTGGGCACCGGTCTGGGCGGGCTGGCAAAAGAAATAAAAATTGAAACCGTCCTGGACTATCGAGATATCCCCCATTTCCCCGTCTCCACCGTGGAAACTCACGCCGGAAAGCTGCTTTTCGGGAAGCTGAACGGCAGATCCATCGTCGCGATGCAGGGGCGCTTCCATTATTACGAAGGCTACACTATGAAGCAGATCACCTATCCGGTTCGCGTTATGAAGGAACTGGGGGTGAAGGTTCTGCTGATTTCGAACGCCTGCGGCGGAATGAATCCCACCTTCCGCGCCGGCGATATTATGATCATGGAAGACCACATTAATCTGCTGGGTGACAATCCCTTGATCGGACCGAACGATGCGGAATTAGGACCTCGTTTCCCCGATATGTCGCAACCATATTCGCGCCGGTTGATCGAATTGGCGGAAAAAGTGGCGTTGGAAAAAGGGATCAAATTGCAGCGGGGCGTGTATGTTGCTGTGGCGGGCCCGAATCTGGAAACCCGCGCCGAATACCGCTTTCTGCGCCTCATCGGAGCCGATGTGGTGGGAATGTCCACCGTTCCGGAATGCATCGTCGCGAATCATGCCGGCATGGAAGTGCTGGGACTTTCGGTGATCACCGACGAGTGCTTCCCCGATGCGCTGAAGCCCGCAAAGATTGAAGAGATCATCAAGACCGCAGCACAAGCGGAACCGAAGTTGACGTACATAATGAAGACCGTGGTTGAGAAGTTATGATTTCACAGCATCAACTCTGGCTTCGGCAGTTTGTCGGATTCGTTCTGTTCATCGCAATGCTGCAAGGCAAAGCAGCCGCGTTAGACGGGTATTACACCGAAGAGACCGTGAGGGAACCGGCGCAAGGTCAGCGAGGAGATTACATCTTCATCCGGAAAACCTGGTACGCCGGCGACCGCATGCGCAAAGATGAAGAGTGGAAGGGCATCACCATCGCGCGCTTCGATAAGAACGTCTTCTACATTCTCGATCCGAAGACCGAAACTTATTTCGAGGTCACTCCTGCGATGTTCCAAAAATACTCCGAATTCGGAATGCGTTCCTTCGGCGCAATGGAAGATAAGAATGGCAAACCTTACTTCCCTGATGATCTTTTGGTTCGCACGGAAACGACGAAAACGATCGGAAATTGGGAGTGCTATCAGGTGATGACCAACCCCCGCTATCGCAGTCCGGATCTTCCCTACGTCGTGATGTGGTACAGTTACGCAGTGGATTTCCCTTCCCAGATTTACGCGGAACAGATGAAAAAATTCTTTCGCGCGGCTCCGGAAATGGAGAGCCTATTTCGGCAAATTCAATCTTTCGAAGGTTACCCCGTTCGAACGGAATCTCATGGTTTATCCGCCTTAGTGGTGAATACACTCTCTAAGATCGAATGGAGAGATGATTTGGATCCATCCCTCTTTGAATTGCCTTCGAATTACAAAAAAGTCGCCGTGCCTGAGAGGTGATCCCGAGGACAGAAATTTCATCCGATTATGTTCAAACCAATCGAAAAAAACGTAAACTTCCCGGCTCTTGAAGAAGCTGTGCTCGCTTTCTGGGACAGGCAGGAGATCTTCCGCAAAACGGATGAAATCCGCCGCGGAGCGCCGGAATATGTCTTCTACGACGGTCCTCCCGGCACCAATGGCGAACCGCACATCGGCCATATGATGCAATCCGCCCTTAAGGATCTTTGGCCTCGTTTCAAGATTATGCGCGGGTTTCACGTTGTGCGCAAAGCCGGCTGGGATACTCACGGGCTCCCCATCGAGCTGACGGCGGAGCGCGAACTGAAATTAGCCTCAAAACGCGACATCCAGAATTACGGCGTCGAAAAATACATCGAATATTGCCGTGCTACGGTCTTCCGGTACAAAGAATCCTGGGAAAAAGCCATCCGCCGGATCGGGCGTTTTCTCGACATCGAGAACCCCTATCTCACGCTTACCAACGACTATATCCAGTCCGACTGGTACATGCTGAAGCTGGCTTGGGAGCGGAAACTGGATCCGGATCGCATCGAATTGCAGGGGAAAAACATCAGCCCGCGTTTCCTTTACAAAGACTACCGCATTATGCCTTACTGCGCCCGCTGCGGGACCACTTTATCCAACTTCGAAGTCGCCGAAGGCTACCGCGACGTCAAAGATATGACGCTGACGGTGAAATTCCCTGTCGTCGGGCAAGCGAATCATTTTTTCGCCGCTTGGACGACGACCGCCTGGACGTTGTTGTCCAACGTCGCGCTGGCGGTCGGCCCGAATCTCGATTATGTGGCGGTGCGACGCAAAGAGGATAACGAGAGCGGAAATGCCGGCGAAGTCGTCATCTTGGCGAAAGCCAGATTGGAAGCGTATCAAAAGCAGCTGGAACCGTACGAAATCGTCTGGCAGCGCAAAGGCGCCGAACTCGCTGGGATGCGATATCGCCCCCTATGGGATTTCCAGGCGCACGATAGAGCGCACCGCATCGTCGTGGATGACTATGTAACGACCGAAGAAGGCACCGGCATCGTGCATCTGGCACTGTACGGCGAAGACGATTTCCGCATCATCCGCAGAGAAGGCTTGCCTTTGGTGCAGAACATTGATGAAAACGGCTACGGATCCCCGCAGGCGGGTGCGTACGCCGGCAGATACTTTAAGGATGAAAATCTCGATATCGACATCATCAAAGATCTGCACTCGCGCAAGCTGCTGCTGTGCAAAGAAAAACTAGAACACTCTTACCCGTTCTGCTATCGGTGCGATTCAGCCTTGATGTATTTCGCCCGCCCCGGCTGGTTTTTGCGTACGGCTTCTTATCGCGATGAGATGATCAAGGCAAATTCGTACATCAACTGGCAGCCGGGTTTCATCAAAGAAGGCCGATTCGGCAACTGGTTACAGAACACTATAGATTGGAATGTGACCCGAGAACGCTACTGGGGGAGCCCGCTGCCGGTCTGGACCTGCACAGATCCCAAATGCGGTGAAGAAATCTGCGTCGGCAGTCTGGATGAATTGCGCCGCCTCGCCGGACCGGAAACGGATCGGATTCTTTTCAACGAAAAAATCGGTCAAATTGATCTGCATAAGCCGTTGATAGACCGCATCACCATCTCCTGTCCCCGATGTTCGAATCGGATGCAGCGTGAGAACTTCGTCCTCGATTCGTGGTTCAACGCCGGACTGATGTTCATTGGTCAATGGGGTTATCCTGCGGCTCCGGAATCAAAAGAAATATTCGCCAGACAATATCCGGCGGATTTCATCTGCGAAGCGATTGATCAAACCCGCGGCTGGTTCTACACGCTGCTGGCGACTTCCACGCTCTTCGCTCTGTGCAATAACCTTCCGGAAAAGGACTGGTCCTGCTACCGCAATGTAATCTGCACGGATCTGGTGCTGGATGAACAGGGCAGAAAGATGTCGAAGTCGCGCGGCAATGTCATCGCGCCGTTGGGGCTGTTCAATGAAGTGGGCGCCGATGCGACTCGCTGGACGTTCTATTCGATGAACCCTTGGAACGTGCGTCGTTTTTCGACGGATCAGGTCCGCGAGGTCGTTCGAGATGTTTTCCTCCCGATCTGGAACGCCTACAGCTTCTTCATCACCTATGCTCGAGTGGATCGGTGGACGCCGCAGGAAAAGACGCCGCATTCGGACCATCCGCTGGACCGCTGGTTGTTGGGCGAATTGACGCACCTGAATCGAGAGGTGACGAATTGCTTGGAGGCGTACGACATCGCGCCGGCTTCCGCCGCCTGCGTCCGTTTCCTCGATCAGTTGACCAACTGGTACATCCGCCGTTCCCGCCGTCGCTTCTGGAAATCGGCGGACGATCAGGATAAGCGCGGCGCCTATGCCACCCTTTACAGAGCTTTGAAGGATTTCACTTTGATTCTGGCTCCCTTCATTCCATTCTTAAGCGAGCATATCTATCAGAATCTGGTTCGATCCGTAAATTCCGACGCCCCTGAATCCGTGCATTTGCACAGCTGGCCGGAACCCCCTCTCGCCGAAGTGGATGAGAAACTATCGCGGAACATGGAGCTGGCGCGGCAAATCGTTAGAATGGGCCGAGATCTCCGGCAAAAATACAACATCAAGGTACGCCAACCCCTCGAACGAATCAGCATCGTGACGCAAAACTCCGAAAGCGGCGGGTTGTCGTCGCTATATGATCTGATCATAGACGAACTGAATGTGAAACAGATCGCCGAACTGACGGACGATTCTGAACTGACCGAACTGCAAATCGAACCGAACTTCAGATCTCTCGGGCCTCGCTTCGGCAAGAATATCAATCAGGCGATTCGGGCGATCCGATCGTTACCCAGAGCATCGGTGGAAGCCTTGCAGCGCGGCGAAAAAATCGTGGCGGACGGATGGGAAATTCTGCCGGAAGATGTCACGATCTCCAAAAAAGCGCTGGAGAACTGGTGCGTCGCCAGCGAAAACGGCTTGACAGTCGCTTTGAACCTGCATCTCACTCCGGAGCTGATCGCGGAGGGGCGCGCTCGCGAATTGATCCATTGCATCCAGACTCTGCGGCGCAAAGCGGATCTGGACGTGACCGACCGCATCACTGTACAGTTTGAAGCGGACTCGGAATTGCTGGACGCCTTAGAAACCCATCGCGAATGGATCCAAGCTGAAACCCTTACACTGGAAATAAAGAGGAACAAACAGCTGAAGACTATGGGGGTAACCCCGGAAAAAATTGATCGTTTCGAAGCTTACATCTTCATTCAAAAAGTCGAAACGGAGTAATTGGGGAGAACGATGCCGAAAGAAGCAAAAAAGAAGAAAAAAACCGCTGTGTTTACGGAAGCGGATCTGCCCTATTTCGAGAAGCTCATTATCCAGAAACGCGAAGAGCTGCTGAAAGAACTCGGATACCTGAAAGAGACCTCCCTCGAAAAATCTTATCAGGATTACACCGGGGAAGTCTCGACCTATTCCTACCATATGGCGGATCAAGGAACGGACGCACAAGAGCGGGAAAAAGCGTTTCTCTTTGCCTCGCGGGAGGGGAAATACCTGGTTTATCTGGAAAAAGCTTTGGAGAGAATCCGCGACAAGACCTATGGGTATTGTCAGGATTGCGGTGAACCCATCGCCAAAGCCCGTCTCGAAGCGGTTCCCACCGCGAGGCTGTGCGTCGCCTGCAAATCCAAAGCAGAGGGGAAATAGTCCGCGACGCATCTTCTGAACAGTGCGGGTTTTTACTAATCGAGAAATCCGAATTGAAAAAATCCATCTGGATTCTTTTTGCGCCGACAGCGGTCATCTTTTTTCTGGATCAAAGCACCAAAATCTGGGTGCGTTCCACGATCCGAATAGGGCAGGTGATCCCAATCATCGGAACCGATTTTTTCCGGCTGACGCACATTGAAAACACCGGTGTCGCCTTTGGAATTTCAGCCGGAAGTTCAACCTTTCTCTCCATTTTCAGCATTCTCACCTCGGTCTTCATCATCGGAGTCCTGCTGTACTCCCATAACAAACCTTCCGAACAATTCCCTCCGATCCTGCAAATTGCTTTGGCGTTCATCTTAGGCGGAGCTCTAGGCAATCTGGTGGATCGCTTGTTATTCGGAAAGGTGACGGATTTCCTCGATTTCGACTTTCCGGATTGGATTATGTCCCGTTGGCCCGTCTTCAATGTGGCGGATTCCGCCGTCACCATCGGAGTGACTCTGTGGTGCATTTATCTCGTCTTCTTCGGCAAATCGAAAGCGAAAATAAAACCGCAGACTGAACAACCATAACCCAATCGAACCTCCCAAAGCGGATCATCCGTACGAACTGATCTTTTAATCGCCGCTATGTCCGCTCCTATGAAAGAAATCCGTCTGCGAGTCACCACTAACGAACCGAATATGCGTCTGGATCGCTACTTGACGCGGCAAGTGGCGGGAATTTCGCGGACTCGCATCCAGACCCTTTTGGAAATGGAATTGATCACGTTGAACGGGAAGCCGGTGAAACCCTCCCATCCGGTCAAATCCGGAGAGGAGATCGTCATTCGGATTCCCGGCCCCGAACCCTCACCTCTCACACCGGAGGCAATTCCACTCGATATCCATTTCGAAGACGAGCATTTAATCGTGATCCATAAACCCGCGGGGATGGTGGTTCACCCGGCGCATGGACATCCAGGCGGGACACTGATTAACGCTCTTCTCTATCACTGTTCGGATTTAGCGGGCATCGGCGGAACGGTTAGGCCGGGCCTGGTGCATCGCATTGACAAGGACACATCCGGCCTGCTGGTCGTGGCGAAGAACGAAAGAACGCTGGCGGGCTTGGCGAAGCAGTTCAAGCAAAAAACCGTGGAAAGGAAGTATCGCGCCATAGTCTGGGGGCACCCGGATCCACCGGAAGGGCGCATCACCGCGCCCCTCGGAAGATCCAAGCGGGACCGCAAGCTTTTCACCGTGTTGCCCGGCGGCAAGGAAGCGGCGACGCGGTACAAAACGCTGGAAAAATTTGAATTCTTATCGCTCCTCGAACTGCAGCTCGAGACCGGGCGCACTCACCAGATCCGAATTCATATGCATCATGCTAACCATCCGGTGTTCGGAGATCCTCAGTATGGCGGGCGCAATCGGCGATTGGGCGCGTTATCTACAGTCCAGAGAGCCCTGGCGGCGAGACTGTTCGAAGCGCTGCCGAGACAGGCTTTGCATGCTGGAGTCTTGGGATTTCTTCATCCCATTACCGGCCGCTTTTTGCGTTTTGAATGCGATTTTCCCGCGGATATACAAAAGGTACTCGCATTATTACATAAAGAAAGCACTTGATGGACGGAAGCGGTTGATGTTCACGGATATTTTTCTTGTTTCAAACGTATAAGATTAGTAAATTGTGGAAAATCGGAGGCAGCGGTGGGCTTAGGTCAATGGGAAATTCTGGTCATCGTCCTCGTCGTGCTGTTGCTGTTCGGTGGACGAAAAATCCCGGAACTGATGAAGGGATTGGGCACAGGGATGCGCGAGTTCAAGAAGGGATTGCGCGGCGAAGACGAGGAAAGCAAACGCCCTGACAGCCAGAATAAGATTGATTCCCCGAATCAATGAGACATCGCAGCGCGAAAATTGGCGCGAATGATTTCGAGGATTTGCGGGTGAAGTGAGGCATTCGCTGCGATTACATCGCCGCTTTGCAGAAAATCCTCTTTCCCTTCGAAGCCGGTGATTCTTCCACCGGCTTCTTCTATGATTAAAGCGCCGGCGGCGATATCCCAGGGAGATAACGCATGCTCCCAAAAACCGTCGAAAATCCCTTCCGCCGTCCAGCATAGATCCAGAGACGCCGCGCCGGCCCGACGGATGCCGCTGCAACGCAGAAAAAGCTCCCGGAAGGTCTTCAGATAATCATCCAGCCGGTCTTTCGCACGGAAGGGAAAACCCGTCGCTAACAGCGCGCGGGATAATTCATCCTTCTTCCCGATGTGGATCGGCCGCCCATCTTTTTGCGCGCCCTTTCCCCGGACGGCGCTCCAGATTTCGCCCGTCATCGGGTGAATTACGACGCCGACGATGATCTCACCCCATTCCTGTTCGGGCAGGATTTTCTCCAACGCGATAGACACGCCGTAAACTGGAAAACCCTGAAGATAATTCGTCGTGCCGTCGAGCGGATCCACGATCCAGCGGTAATTGCAAGCCTTTCCCTGCTGTCCTTGCTCTTCTCCTAAAAACGACGATTCCGGCAAGGATCCAGTCAGAAATTGACGCAGGGTCTCTTCACTTTCACGATCCACTTTGGAGACATAATCGCTGACCCCTTTGGATTGCGCCTGCTTCATTCGGATTTTCCCGAAGTTTGCCTTCAGGATTTCCGCTGCGAGGCGCGCGCCTTCGACAGCGATCGCCAGAAAATCGTCGTATTTCATTTCCTTTCGAACGTTTGTCTTTCACGCCGCTTGCGTTCTCTCGCGAACTATCCAATCAGCGCGCAGGATCAACCGCGGGCATTTTGCGGCGGCGGTGGAGGCGGCGGGGCTACGGACTGCTCGCGCTTTTTTCTGGTCATCCTAATCGCTAAGTAAAATGCCACTAAAAGCACTAAAAAACCAACAATTCTGGAAGGGAATAGATAAAGACTGGATGCCTCCAACGTGACATTTCCTTCCTGCAAATCCTGACCGAATAATTTCCAAACCAAGATTCCTCTATCCATCGCATTCGAATTGGATTTCATAATCCGGCCGGGCAAATCCACGCGGATTTCATACGACTCGTCCAGGAGGTCTTCGCTGACCTGATGCCTCAATTCAAGGAGCTCGCTGATCCGCTGCAACTCTCCCGGAAAAGTCGTATCTCCGATCGTGTTCAAATTCTTTAAAATCTCGTGCAGCAGCGGTTCGGAAATCGCTCCCCACCATTCAAGGTTGATCTGATCCAGGCTTTTTGTCGTCGTATCTAATTGCGCGGCGAGGAAATACGCATAGATCAGTGAATCGCTTGCGGCGAGGGACGAATCCACCCATGCCTTCGGAATCCGGTATTCAGGGTGCTCATCCATTGTGCGTTCTATGATCTGACGGACGCGCATCTTATATCTCTCCGCGTTCCAGAGCAGCATCCCTGCTGCGTATTTCTCTTCCAGCGAGGACCGTTCCGAATCCGTCAATAGAGAATCCCCTCCGGATTCGAGCACCTTGCATTCTTCTGGAATATAGCTCCAGCGATCTCCTTCCAAATCAGTGCTGTGTCTGCCGACAAAAGTTTGAACATATCGGTACAGATTGAAGAAGAAGTATGGATTCTTGTTGATCGCAACGGGATGATGCAACAGGATTTCTCCCCAAGAGACCTCGCGCAGTCCGATCGTTGCCGGCGGCGTACCATTCGCATAGTGTGCTTTCGCCTCGAGCACATAGGTCGGAGCGCCGTTGCTGTCATATTCCGTCCATACCTTGGTCTTGTAAAATGGATCCTCCGGAAACGAACCGAGAGGATTGTAAATATCCACACTGTCCCCGCTTGCTTGATAAACGAAATCAACGCTGCCGTCCAAGTTTACCTTGTACGAATAGTGATGCTCGATGCAGCCTGATTCGAGAAATAGGAACACCCCGATTCCAATCAGACTGATGATCGGGCGATGAATTGTTCTGCATTCCATGCCATTACCCATCTGTGAATTTCAAGTTGTTCGCCATTCCATCTGAAACCGAACGGATTTCCACCACTCCGGATGAATTCTATCAGCCGATCATCTTCCTCCGGCTTCCACAAGGACTCGACGATGGCAAAATCCAACTGTTGATATAAACGGACGGCTCGAGGATTGATTTCATCCACTTCGAGAATGATCTGCTGAAATCCCAGCCTCTCATAAGCCCACGGGAGCACCAGCGTCAATGTCTCTCGACCGAAATGCTGTCCCACGGCATCGGCGGCGAAGCAGATCCCCAGTTCTGCAGTATCATCCTTCAGTGCGTTCGGCTTTAGAGAAACGTATCCGATCAAGCAGCCTGCGGAATTATCCACCGCCAGGCGGATGCGGTCAGCCAGTCGGATGAAATTGCGAAGATTTTCTTCTTCAGTGCGCGCGGTAAAATTATACCGGGAGAAGTACGGATCACTGAATTTCGTCCATTGCTGCCGGCGACTCTCATCCTGAATTTGAAAGCGGCGCACGATCACACGTTCGCCGATCAGCGGCAACCCGGGCAATTCATCAAGTTGCGTCATAACTTGCACATACAACGGTTTTCCGTCTCCCATTTATGCGGCAGGTGCCGTATTCTCCGCATTGGGTAGGATCAACAAAGCACAATGTAGGGCATATCGCGGTTAAAGTCAAGCAAAAAGGATGGCAGACTATGGACACCTTAGTTGTTTTTTCAGCTACCCTCACACAAGGATATGTTTTTGTCTTGCATTTGCCGAAAAAATCCTGTATATTCCCAAGTGCAAAGAAGTCGATCGAGGGGGTTGGATTTATGTTTCAACGATCGCTGAAATATTATTTTTCGACGTGGATGCTTTACAGCATCGCGATCGCATCTCTGTCTTTGAACGCCGCTTACGCATCTTCGCTGAATACGCTTCGCTTGGGGGTGACTCCGCAGAAGACCCGACTGGTTTTCGAGTTGGACCGCACGACACCGTATCAGGTTGATTTCGACGACTCGACAGCCCGAGTTTCTTTTGATGCGCTGACCGTAACACCGGAAGTTGTGAATACTTTTAGAAACGGATTAGGAGGATTACTCGATCAGATTGACTATAAAACAGTGGATGGAAAAACTACGTTTACATTGAGCATCAAGGATCATTTCCACCTGCGCTATTTCGACCTGGTCGCCCCCACCCGCGTCGTCGTGGACTTCTATCCCCGCGAAGAGGAACCGGAATTAGCCAGTACGACGCTTGCACCGGCCGTAGCACCCCCTGCACCTTTAGAAGAATCCACAAAACAAGAGATTTCAACGCAAGAACCGACGCAACCCATCGCATCAGCGACTGAGGAAACGATCGGGATGCCGGATTCAACGAATCTTGCAAACGTGCCCGACGATTTAGCATCAGAGCAAGCAATGAGCGGGACAGATGCCGGATCCGCGGCGGAAGAACCTACTCAGCGCTTGGTCAACACCGCGAAATTAAATGAGAATCGCGGTCGTTCGCGCATATTGCTCATCGGAGCGTTGGGAATCGTCGGATTGCTTGCGGTGTCTGCGCTCATTTTAAGGCGAAAGCCGACGAAAAAAGAGAAAATCCAGCCGCGTTTCGATACCAAATTCGATACCAAAACAGAAACGCCCGCCGTCCCAGAGATGCAAATCGAATTTGTGGAAACGGAAACCGTCGCACAAGTGCAGACGCATTCTCATTCTGCAAACGAAGGGGAAGTGGCTGGCGAAAGACCGCAGGAATGGACGGAAGAAACGGCTCAGCAAATCGAATCTCCAAGCGATGAAAGCAAGATCAGCGATTTGGATCTGCGCAATGTGAAAGCAGAACTTTTCATCAAACCGGATGACACCACCGAATGGAAAGAACCGGATCCTATCAGCGCATTGGAACCGCCCCCCATCGAATCGGCTGTTGAAGGCAAATTCGAAGCGGAAATAAAGAATTCGCAATCACAAGATGAGATACAACCGCAGATTCCACTGACTGAAGAAAAAAGTGATCCATCCTTCCGTCTGGACGAGTTGACGCTTCCTGAAGAGATGGGCATCGAAGAAAAACCTGAAATAGCAGAAGAACAGATGAGTGAAGTTCCGATTTCGCAACAGCGGGTCAATCTCGAAAACGCGATCCCTGAATTACGCATTGAAGATGGAACACTCATCTGGCCGGTCCATCTGTTGGATGGAGGCAGAGACGGACGGATACTGGTGGTGGATGATGAAGCGGATATCGTCAAACCCATTGAAGAATATCTGACGTCTCAAGGCTTTGAAGTCCTGGGTTTGACGAACAGCGCGGCGGCATTGGAAAAGTATGCGGATTGGCACCCGGACTTGATCATTCTGGATGTGGCGATGCCGAAACTTTCAGGCGTGGATTTTGTAAAAGAAATCCGCAAAGAGGAGAAGCACCGCAAAGTAATTTTTTTAAGCGGAAAAACCGAACGGGATACGGTCGAAGCGGCTTTTGCACCGGAATTGCAGATCGGGCTTTACGAATTCTTCAAGAAACCGGTCCTGCTGGAACAAATCGGCGGACGCGTGAAGGATTACTTCCTGGCGGCTCAGGAAGTGCTGCAATTGAACCTCACCGACCAGCTGTCCTTCAGCGAAACAATCGAACATCTCTCCCCCCACCAGCTCGTAGCGCTGCACAGCTTCCTCTGGGATAGAATTTTCGAGGTATCCGCAGAGTTTTTGGGTAGACGAATCGAACCATTCTTTATCACAGACCGCATGGAACCAGCGACGGAATATATGCGCCGAATGGGCTGTCAAGAGAGAAGAGACTACTGCATCGCTCGAGTCTGCATCGTCTCCAATCCGCTCTGCGCCTCCAATAGACTTCGAGCGGAACTCGAGATTATGCGTCAAATTCTCCAAGAATTTCGTGAAGAATATCTTGCGCGTATCCATCGCGGCGTGACCACTGAAGAACCCGAAATACCTGCCCCGCGCAAGAAGCGTGCGCCGAAGAGAACCCGTAAAAAGGAACTTGTGGAATCCGAAGCTGCCGTTGAGGCGCCGCCACGAAAGACGGTGAAAAAAAACGTAGCAGCCAGAAAACGATAAATCCGCATCATCCACGCTTGCGGTAACTGTTCTATACCCAGGTCCATTCGAGAGGAGAAGACTATACCACTGGACAACAATTCCCGCGTTCCATTTCAGGGTACCGCCATCGGTGTCATCCCCGCTCGCAACGCTTCCACTCGTTTCCCCAATAAGCCTCTCGCCGTCATCCAGGGTATCCCTATGATCTGCTGGACCATTGCGCGAGCGAGCCGGGCACGCGGTCTCGGCGATGTCTTCGTCGCAGCGGAAGACCCGGAAACTGTCGCGGCAGTCCGAAAACAGGGCTTCAAAGCGGAACTGGTGCGAGGCGTATTCAAGACCGGCAGCGATCGCGTCGCTTTCGCCGCGCGCAGCTCCAATGCACCGGTAATTGTCAACATTCAGGCGGATGAGCCGCTGATTGAACCAGCGATGATTGATCAAGCGCTATGGCTTCTGGAATCGCATCTCGAATTCGATGTTACCACCGCCGTCCGTCCCATCCGCGACTACGTGGAATATGCGAATCCGAATTGCGTCAAGACGGTGCTCGATCAGAATCACCGCTGTCTCTACTTCTCCAGATCCCCGCTGCCGGCGATTCGGAAGGCTTCACCAGATCATACTCTGCCTGAAGGAATTCCCTTTTACAAGCATCTCGGTTTGTACTGCTTTCGAAGAGAAGCGCTGATTAAATTCGGCCGAACGGAGGAATCTCCTCTGGAACGGTGCGAGGGATTGGAGCAACTGCGCATTCTCGAATGGGGCGGCGCTATCGGAGCGGTTGTCACTTCGTCCACCGCGCCGGATGTCAATTCACCCGAGGATTTGCTGGCGGTTCAGGATTATATGAAGATGCATAACATCCAATATACATAATTGACTCCATGAAAGATAAAACCAAGTACATCTTCATCACAGGCGGAGTGGTTTCCTCCCTGGGAAAAGGCATAGCTGCGTCGTCCATCGGGCTTCTGCTGAAATCCCGTGGCCTTTCCGTAACTCTCCTGAAATTGGATCCTTATATCAATGTGGATCCGGGAACGATGAGCCCATATCAACACGGGGAGGTGTTCGTCACGGATGACGGGGCGGAAACCGATCTGGATCTGGGACATTACGAGCGCTTCATTGATGTGGATATGAAGCATTTCAATAATGCCACGACCGGCCAGGTCTATCATACCGTCATAGAGAAAGAGCGGCGCGGCGATTATCTCGGCGGAACGGTTCAGGTGATCCCCCACATCACGGATGAGATCATGTCCCGCATCCGCGCCGCGGCTCACAGCAACGGCGACCGCGACGTTTTGATCACCGAAATCGGCGGTACGGTCGGCGACATCGAATCGCTCCCTTTCCTTGAAGCCATCCGTCAGCTGGGGCTCGAAGTCGGCCGCGATAATGTCCTTTACATCCATCTGACTCTGGTTCCGTTCATCCGCGCCGCTAACGAGTTGAAAACCAAACCCACGCAGCACTCGGTGAAAGAGCTGCGCGAAATCGGAATCCAACCCGATATCCTCCTATGCCGTTCCGAAGGTCCTTTGAACCGCAATCTAAGGGAAAAGATCGGCTTGTTCTGCAATGTCAAGGCGGAAGAGGTAATCGAAGCCCGCGATGTAGAGTCCATTTACGAAGTCCCCATTATGCTGGAGCAGAACGGGCTGGGCAAACTGCTGGTGGAAAAGCTGCGTTTGGAAAGCAAAAATCCGGACCTGAGGGAATGGAGCAGTTTCGTCGCGCGTGTGAAGGAACCTACTCGCCGCGTGCGGATCGGCATATGCGGCAAATATGTCGAATTGCGGGATGCGTACAAATCCATCATAGAAGCGTTTGTTCACGCCGGATCCGTCAACGACGCGCGAGTGGAACTCGAATGGCTGATCGCCGAAGACCTGCAAAAGGGATGCAATCCGACGAAAATGGAGCAGATTCACGGCCTTCTGGTCCCCGGTGGGTTCGGTGAACGCGGCATCGAAGGAAAAGCCAATGCCATCCGCTATGTGCGCGAAAATGGAATCCCTTTCTTCGGTATTTGTTTGGGTCTGCAAGTCGCAGTCATAGAATTTGCGCGCAACGTTTGCGGATTGGAAGGCGCCGACAGCCGGGAGTTTCACAAGGACACCCCCCATCCTGTCATTGATTACCAGCCTGGCCAGGAAGGGATTCAACGGATGGGCGGAACGATGCGCCTGGGTTCCTACCCATGCGACTTGAAAAAGGATACCCTCGCTTACCGCATCTATCAGGCGGAGCGCATTCACGAGCGCCATCGTCATCGCTTTGAAGTCAACAATCAGTACATTCCGGTGCTGGCGGAAAAAGGGCTGGTTTTTTCAGGAATCTGTCCGGATAACAATCTGGTCGAAATCATCGAACTTCCGAATCATCCCTGGTACCTGGCGGTTCAGTTCCATCCGGAACTGCGTTCCCGGGTGGCGCGCCCGCATCCGATTTTTGTAGATTTTGTCCGAGCTGCGTTGGAACATCTGCAGACGAGTCGCTGATGAATCCCGTAAGAGTGGGAAATATCTGGATCGGCACTGGTCACCCGCCGGTTCTCATCGCTGGTCCCTGCGTGATTGAATCCCTTGAATCCTTATTGGAAACTGGATCCCGTATCCGCGACTATGCCGCTGAAAATGGCTTCCCTTACATTCTGAAATCTTCCTTTGATAAAGCCAATCGCACTTCCCGCGAATCGTTCCGCGGTCCCGGTTTGGAAAAAGGGCTGGAATACCTCTCCCGCGCCAGAGAAACCGTCGGTGTCCCCGTCTTGACGGATGTTCATCTGCCGGAACAGGCTGAGATCGCCGCGCAGGCGGTGGACTGTCTGCAGATCCCCGCGTTCCTTTGCAGACAGACGGAGTTAATCGAAGCGGCGGCGAAAACAAATTTGCCCTTGAATATCAAGAAAGGGCAGTTTCTCGCGCCGGAGGCTATGCGATTCGCGGTGGAGAAAGCTCAAGCCGTCGGCGGAGGCGGCGTCTTGTTGACAGAGCGCGGCACATGCTTCGGTTACGGCGATTTGGTCGTGGATTTGCGTTCTCTTCTAATTCTTTCGGATTTCCAAGTTCCGGTCATTTTCGACGCGACGCACAGCGCGCAGAAGCCGGCGGGAGGCAAAACCACCGGCGGCGAACGTAGATTTATCAGACCCCTGGCAGCAGGAGCGGCGGCAACCGGCACCATCAGTGGACTTTTTTTAGAAGTCCATCCGAATCCCGTGCGCGCTCTCAGCGATGCCGCCACACAATTTCCTTTGCAAGAACTTCAAACTTTTTTGCGCGACCTCCGCAAAATCTTCGACGCCGCCCTCCAGTCATAATCCACTATGAAGAAAGTCCGACTGAAACGAGGTCAGGAACGCAGGCTGCTCGGCGGCAGCCTCTGGGTCTTCTCCAATCAAATTGACGATCCGATCAAAGATTACCAGCCTGGCGAGATCGTGCGCGTCACCGAACGCGGCGGGAGATTCTTAGGTGTGGGCTACATCAATCCGCATTCCCTGATCGCCGTGCGCATTTTAACCCACGAAGACAGGGATATTGATCGGCAATTTTTCCTGGACCGTTTTCAAACTGCCAGATCGTTGCGCGAAAAAATTCTCCCTGACGAAGCGGCCGTCCGGGAAGTTTTCTCCGAATCGGATGGGTTGCCGGGATTCATCCTGGACCGCTATGCCGACCGGTTCGTGTTGCAAATTTCCACGATCGGTATGGAGAAATTGAAAGCTATGATCGTTGATTGCATACAGGAAGTGTATCAGCCGGCATCCCTGTATGAAAGATCGGACAGCTCCGCGCGTAAATTGGAAGGACTCGAACCGGTGACAGGTTTGATATCGGGCTTGAATCCGGATAAGCCTCACTGGGTGAACTTCGCCGGTATTCAACTTCCAGTCGACATCGTGCGCGGGCAGAAGACCGGGCTTTTTTTAGATCAACGCTGCAATCTCGAACAGATTGCCGCCATCGCTCGGGGCGGCGTAGTTTTGGATGCGTTCAGTTACATCGGCGCTTGGGGTTTGAAAGCCGCGCGGGCGGGCGCTGAACAGGTCATCTTCCTGGATTCCTCCCAATGGGCGTTGGATCAAGCGATGAAAGCCGCCCGGCGAAATCGAGCGGCGTCTTCCTGTCGAGCATTGAAATCAGACGCTTTCGCAGCTTTGCAGCAATTCGCGCTGGAAAATCAACTATTCGACTTGATCATCCTGGATCCCCCATCTTTCATCCCTTCCAGATCGCACTTCAAAGACGGCTATAAAGGCTTTTTCGACCTGAACCAACGCGCGATGCGAATCGTAAGACTGGGCGGATTTCTTGTAAGCTGCTCTTGTTCGCATTTGCTGGGGGAAGCTGAATTCAACGAAATGCTGCGTACAGTCGCAAACCGCTGCGGCAGGAAGAGTATCCTTCTTTACAAAGGCAGGCAAGGTCCGGATCATCCGGTACTGCCCGCTATGCCGGAAACCGAATATCTCCATTGTTCTGTTCTCCAGGTCGTTTAATCGAAAAACTTTTCTTCAAAGAACGATCGAAATTTTATCCCACAAGCTGAATGGAATCTGTGAACCGAAGGCGCGAGATCATATCCTGGGCGGCATTGATCGCTTTCGTCGCCATTATCTACGCCACTCTGAATATCATCCCTATCTGGCGGGAAGAACTCGCGGAAAAATTCGGGGAAACGGTCTTCGCAACGATCACATATGGCGCAGCCGGCATCTTGAGCGCTCTGATTTTTTTCGTGATGATATTTCGGAACCATGAGAAGAAAATCCTCCCATACGTCGCTGTAATCTTCGTATTATGCGCACTGCACTATGTTATGACGCACTGGATCACCATTCCCGTGGAACAAATCCACTTCATCGAATATGCATTTGTCGGTTTTCTCTCCTATAATGCGCTGCGCCTTCGACTAAATGGTTGGGGTTTGATTTCAGCATCGCTGCTGCTGACCTATTTTTTCGGAATGGTGGACGAATGCATTCAGGGGAATTTGGCAAACCGCGTCGGCGAACAACGCGATATGTACTGGAACGGATTGGCGGGATTGATGGGTGTGATGATCGCCGCCGCCGGACTAAAGTTGAAGGGAATATCGCGCGCCAAACTGCGCCTGTCGGTCAGCGTCCCCTTGTTGATCCTGCTGCTTTGTCTGCCGCTGCAGGGTTACTTCAATACAGCCATCGCGCAATTCGGCTATCTGATCGAAGATGAGTTCCGCGGAGTGGTGTTTCGATCGCGACTCAGACCGGAAGAACTGAAGCAGTACAGCGATAACATCGAATACTTCAAACGCGAAGTCGCACCGAAGGTAGGTACGGCTCGAATGGGCGAACTGCAGGCGTTGATAAACGATAAAATCCACGAAGAAGCATTGGTGCACGCCTTTCGGCGCGCCGTCTATTATCGCAACGGGCATTTCCCAATCGCATACAAAGAGAACTTAATTCTCGATGGTTATTTCCGCAACTTCATCTCGGATACCCAACTTCATTGGAGCGAGGAGATCGTCGGTAATCTTAGAAACGCGATCGGGAATTTGGCGGATGCAACCTATGAATCCCCTGTCGCAGGGCATCTGATCACGAAATTCACCGCAGCGCAGATGTGGATCGTCATCTTCTTTTGTGAAGCCTTTATCATCGTAATTCTGCTTCGCTTACGTCGAATCGAAGAATAATCCACACACCAGAATCCAATAAATATCATTCCATCGGCTTCAGTTTCAGCCCCTCTAAAAAAAGCTCCTGAAAATCCGCTTCCTCCGCCAGATTGATGACTTTCACTCGCTCGCGGATTGCTTCAAATGTCTCGCATGATCTGGACAGCGCCCGCGCCGCGCCCCACAACGCGCCGTCGTTCACGAATCGTACACTCTGGGCCGTTGCAGGGACAATGCCGATTCTCTTCAAATCTTCGGCACGTAAATCCCGCGCGAAAGCTCCCGTTACGATGACATTCTCAATCCGATTGATCATGATCTCGGCTCGCTTCAAGATCGTTTGAATTCCAGCACAAAGAGCTCCTTTCGCCAACTGCAGCGAGCGGACATCTTTTTGCGTTAATTTTAAAACAGGCTTTTCCTGCAGCTGAACAACATCTCTGTCCACCAATTTTCCATCAGGCCGCAACACACCCGATTCAACTAATTCCGTCAGTAGAGCGATCAAAGCAGATCCACAGAGACCGCTTTTTCCCATGTCGGGTGCAGGAAGCAATTCCCAGGCATCGCCCCGTCGGCGTACCCCTAAAGCGACGCCCGGAAGCGCAGGAGCACCGCATGAGATTCCACCCCCTTCAAACGCAGGACCCGCCGCGCAGGAAGTGACCCAATATCTTTCGCCATCCCATAAGGCGATTTCGCTATTGGTACCGAGATCCATCACGAGAGAGGGGACGTCAGAATTTTCATCATGTAGATTCAAGAATTCGAGAACTGCGAGAAGATCCGATCCAACATACCCCTGCAAAGGACCCGCCATTCGATACATCCCGTCAAGAGCTATCAGCCCGAATTTCTCCAACTGAGACCGAAATGGATACACAGCCAGCGTTTCTTCTGCAATCCCCGCCGCCAGATGAGCCATCACGGTATTGCCGACCGCCAAGTTCGGAGCAGTTTGAAGTTTTCCTTCGAAACCCATCTTTGTTAAAAGTTTTTGCTGAGCGGCGGCGATCCCTTCTATAATAACTTGCTTCATCAAACCCAACGCTCTTGCGTCCCTCGCCGCAACCAGACGCGTCATTACGTCGGCGCCCCAAGCTCGTTGGGGATTATAACCTCGTGCGATGAGAATGGGAACGCCTCGATCGAGGTTCACCAGCCCAACAACCAAGCCGGTTGTCCCGATATCTACTGCGAAGCCGATGTTTTTGGAAGCGATCTGTATATTCGGTTCGACGAATTCCACTCGAAACTCGTTCTCCCACTCCGGATTATATTCGATGAGAACCGCAATCGGTTCATCATGTCTGCAAGCCAAACGCCATCCCAAAATCAGCTCTTGCTTGCTGAAATGCTGGTCCTCGCTCGGCTCCGGAGCCGGCGGAGGCGAAAGATAACGGATGCGGCAGTCACCGCACGTGCCCTGTCCGCCGCAGTCCGCCCGCAACGAATATCCGCGCACGCGCAATCGTTCGAGAAGAGTGCCTGATTCCGCAGGTAATTCCACGATTCCCGAAGTTGTCTTCGTTGTTCCCGGCATTTTGAATCTGTTCAACTTTCCGTTGACAAATCCGGCAAGATTCGGTATATTACTGCATCGTCGCAAAAAATAAAATAGCTGAAAAAAGGATGAATCAAAGAGAATTTTGGTTGCTTTTTCTTGTACTGTGTCTGCTGCTTTGCATCTTTTTTTATCCTGTATTAACGATGCAGGAGTTTTTTTTTCATGAAGATATTCTCGGTGTAAACCTTCCGCTCCGCGCGCTCAGCGCCTGGTATTGGCTCCAAGGAACCATCCCGCTCTGGAATCCTTACTGCTATTCCGGCATGCCATTGTTGGCAGAAGGGCAGGCAGCTGTTTTCTATCCCTTAAATTTCATTTTCCTTCTTCTCCCAACGCCCGTCGCCAACAATCTGCTGACCTTTCTGCAGTTTGTCATCGGCGCATTAGGGATCGCGCTGCTGTTTAAAACGCTGAAGATCGGTTTCACCGGCAGCTTGTTGGGTTCCATCACCTATCTCCTCAATACCTATTTCATCTGCAATATCAACCATATTAACATCATCATCGTAATGACGCTGGCTCCTTTCATTCTCACTTTTGTCTTTCGAGCATTACAACATCGAAAACTACATTATTTCTTATTGTCCGGTTTATTTCTTTCGCTTTCTTTGCTCGGAGGGATTCATCCTTCGAACAGCCATACGATCCTCGCGATTCTCTTAATCTTAATCATTCACCCCGTAAAAAATTCACAGCTTGAAAACAAGCTGTCCTCCATCTTTTTTCCGATTTGTGGATTCATTTTGCTGATTTTAACTGCCTTCGCCCTGAGCGCAGTACAAATTCTACCTTCGATCGAGTTGACGCGCTTATCGGTGCGCGCTGCTGCTTCCGGGTATCACCAGGCGACTCAATACTCATGGGAACCTCATTTTATTTTAACTGTCCTGTTCCCTTTTATTTGGGGGAATCCTGCGAATAATACTCTCGGTACATCCGATTTTTTTTGGGAATTTTACGCATATTCAGGTATCATTCCGCTACTCTTAACTCTCTTTCTTATAAAGTACAGAAGGGATCGCCTGGTAATCATATTCTCGAGCATGGCATGTCTCGCAATCATCCTTGCGCTGGGGAGATATTCACCCCTGTTTTTTCTGTATAAACTGCCATTCGCGGGATTGTTCCGAGCTCCAGCAAGATTTCTTTTTCTATATGTTTTAAGCATTTCAATGCTGACTGGCATAGGTCTGGATGAGATGATCCAGCGAAAAAAAACAAGGGATCATCGAGCGAAATTTCCACTTACTCTTGCAATAAGTATCTTGATATTGCTATTTGCTGGGATTCTCTTACTAAATCAGAATATGATAATGCATTCGCTGCTAAATTTGATAGAAAGTAATTCACAACTTTTATTGAAATTCGTGGTGAAAACGCATCAAGCGGTGAACTTATCGCAATTTATCCTGCTCGAATCGAAAAATATCCTATCCTCCCTGATCAGATTCTTCTTTCTGTTGGGGATTGTTTTATTTTCCCATGCGTTGCTGCGAAGCCGAGGAGCCAGCTGGTTTTTTATTGCCATTTTCCTCATTCAATTCTTAGATCTATATTCAGCCGGCGCAAAATTGAATCCGACAACAAAGCGGGAATTCTTCAATCAAGCGAACTGGGCGGTTGATCAAATTTCCAAATCGGGCTTAATAGGACGAGTGGCGTCAATTCATCCCCCTCATACAGAACTGAGCCGCAGCGACGGATACCCTCAAGCCGTCCTGACAGAAGCATACAATAGCTCTATGTATCAAGACCTGGGGAGAAATGTACCGGCTTTACTCCATATCCGTGCGCTGACCGGAGATAGTCCGCTGATACTTCGCAATTACCATCGTTTTCTCTACGCTGCTTTAGGCAACGAAGCAGATCCGCTGAATTCATACATCATCTGGCAGGATATCAATGACTTTTATCTATTCAATCTGAACCGACAAAAACTTTCTACACTTGTGCAGAAAAATAGAGATTTGCTCAACCTTGCAAATGCAACGTATTTACTTTCCAAGGATAGAATTTCAGAGGGGAATTGTACCCTTGTATCTGAAGATGGACCTTTTGGACTCAAAATATATCGAAATTCCCAAGCCCTGCCGCGCGCGCGATTTGTGCAAAATGCTGTAAGAGTCAGCAGTCCTGATGATGCGCTAATGCGATATCTTGAGGGCAAAATCAATCCGAAATCAGCCACCGCGGTAGCTGGTGATATTACTGATACCATTTCGGATTCGCTTGGATCGTACTCCAATTCGGATTCCACAGAGATCCACTGGGACAAGGATGATGCATTAGAGATAAAACTTAGGATACAAACGCAAAGTCCAGGTTATTTAGTCCTTGCGGATAATTACTATCCCGGTTGGAAAGCCACAGTGGATGGATTGAAAACTGAGATCTACAACGCGGACATTTGTTTCCGAGCCGTACAAGTCCCTGCTGGAAAACACGAGATTCGCTTCTTTTACGAACCTGCATCCTTCCGATGGGGTGCTTATATCAGCCTTTGCAGCGCTTTACTGTTCATCCTTTTGCAAGTCCGATACATAGTAAAATGCATCAGGCGGTAAAATGAAATCCGCTGACAAGCCTTACAAGAACTGGATCACAATTTTCTTCCTTGCGCTCGTGGTTTATTTCGACTCAACCTCCGCCTTCGCCGATGGCAAAGAAGACTGGCCTCCGTGGGATCCCAAGAATCCGCCCCGCGGTATTTCGATCTCCAACATCGCTCGATATAATCGGACGCACCGCAAAGGCAACCTCTGGCTGACCGTCACGAATTGGGGTTTCATCGGCAATTTCACGCAGAGCTCTTCCCGCGCCATGGAAGATCCCGAGTTTCCTGGCCTATGGGCGCCGCAGTGCGAATATCCCGGGAATTCCAATGTGCAGTATCTGTATCAGGGCGGACTCTGGATCGGCGCGCTGGTGCAGGACGCCGGCTTCGAATTTCCTCGAGTATCCATCGGCACCGCTGGGTGGGTGGAAGGACACGAATTTCAGCCCGGCATCGTCGGCGGATCGCCTATCGAAGAGCACGGCATTCTGGAGAGATCCACCATCCCCAATACTTACAACCGCCTAGGGGAAGCGGTATATCATCCTGACGCCATCGCCGAACAGGATTTCATCGCAGTCTATTCGGATACACTGCGCGAATCTTTCTGGGTGCAGGACGACGTCGTGGACGGTCCGCATTTCCCGCTCGGCATACGCGTGGAACAACGCTCCTATTCTTGGTCCTACAACTATGCTCAAGAATTCATCCTTATTGACTATGTCGTTAAGAATATTGCATCAAATTTCTTGAAAAACCTCTATGTGGGACTCTACATAGACGGCGACGTCGGATGGGAAGGTGAAGCCGTCGTTAAAGATGATGATATCTGCGGTTTTCAGCAATGGTATTATTACGACCGCACTCTCCCCGACGGATCCAAGGTGCCCGATTCCTTGATCATCAACACTGCCTGGATCGCGGATAACGACGGCAGACCGGAGGACATCACTTCGGGTTCGGATTTCACCTGTCCTGCAGTGACCGGGGTTCGCGTCGTTCGAGCGCCCAATCCCCGCTTGCGAACCTCGTTCAACTGGTGGATCCGAAATGACAACCCAAATCTGGATTACGGACCTTCCTGGGTGGATGACAACGCCGACGGCAACTGGACTGCGATCTGGGGGACGCCGGTCGGCGACGCGCGCAAGTATTTCGTTCTATCCAACGGCGAATTCGATTTCGACCAGGTATATGTCAACGACCCGGATTGGATTCAAGCGCATCCCCAGATCATCCGAGACCCGGGAACGGGTGCTGTACTGGAAACTCATTACTGGAAAATCGAACCGGATGCCACCTACGCCACAGATATCGCCAACGGCTTCGACACCCGCTATATGATCTCCTGGGGACCTTTAGGGATCTACGATCACACCGATCCATCCGGCAAAGATATTTATCGCCTGAATCCCGGTGAGGAATTCCATATGACGGTCGGCTACGTCGCCGGAGCCGCCTTTCACGATGTGCAGCGCCCCCAAGAAGACCCTGACCACATTGATCCGACGAAATTCAATTTCGCCAATCTGCGCTACAACGCCGCCTGGGCGGCTCGAGTGTACGATAACGAAATGATAGACACCAACGGCGACGGATGGTTCGGAGAAGATGTCGGGACGGATGGCTTGTACGCCGCGGAAATCGGTGATTCCGTCTATTATTTTGGCGAATACAAAGGAATCTACCCAGGACCCGATGCCGACGGCAGCGAACGAAACGGACGGATAGACGCAGGCGAAGATGACATCTGGAGGCCGGAATTCGTCTATGATCCCCGCTATGGACAGCTGAATCTCGGCTATACTCGTTTCAACAAAGTCCTGGATCCTGGTGACGGAATCCCCGACTTCAAGGGTCCTCCCCCACCGCCGATTCCGGAGTTATCATACCAATTGACGGAAAATGAAGTCATTCTGCGCTGGAAAAACAATGCGGAAGATCCAGGGTATTATGACCCCTTCTCCGGTGCGCAGGACTTTGAAGGGTACCGCATTTATGTTTCTAACTCCGGCTTAGAATACGATTTTCAAATTCTGGCGGAATTCGACCGGGTGGATTTTGCCTATTTTTCTGCGGAAGATTCGCTGGCGACCCATCCCGACAGCCGCACGAATGCGCCGCCGGATACAGTCATCAACACCATTCACCTCTACCGCCGACCATTCGGGCTCAACACCGGCTTGGATGCGATTCGGGAAACCGATACAACCTATGTCTTCATCGTCCGAGACGCGCACCCTTGTTTTCCGCGCTATTACGCCGTCTGTTCCTTCGATTACGGAGACCCGCGCTCCGGCACGGAACCGCTGGAAACGGCGCGCAACGCCAACGCCATCTTCCTGGCTCCCGCCGGCGACCCCGCCAAAGACGTCGCCGTCGTTCCCAACCCCTACCGTGCCTATATGGATTATACGAAGCAATACACCGGCGGACTCTCCTGGGAAAACCAAGACGACGGAACGCCGCAGTATTTCCCGCAATCCGACCGCCGGCTCGATTTCATCAACCTCCCCCCAGAATGCTTGATCCGCATCTACACCATCGGCGGCGATCTGGTGCAGATCATCCCCCATTCATCCTCGAATTCCAGCAGCTTGGGTGATCCGAACAGCCATTGGAACAGCCTCTATTCCGAAAGCTGGGACTTGAATAGCCGCAACGGCCAGCAGATCGTCAGCGGAATCTACCTCTTCGGCGTCGAAGATCTGACCGCTGAAAACCGCGGCAAAATCAAAGTGGGCAAATTTGTGGTGATCCGATGAAAAAGGCGGACATACGACGAGTCTTGTTTTGGGTCTTTCTGGCGATCCTCTTCAATATCGGCGTGCTGATTTTCAAAGGACATGCCAAAGCACTCGAGTTTTTCACGGGCTACATCATCGAATACTCTCTCTCGGTGGACAACCTCTTCGTCTTCATCATGATCTTCACCTATTTCGGCGTCACCTCCCGGCAGCAGCACAAAGCGTTGAAATGGGGGATCTTGGGCGCCATCTTCTTTCGCATGATCTTCGTTATCTTCGGTGTGACCCTGATTCACCTTTTTCACGAGATCATCTACGCTTTCGGGGTCCTACTCCTCTGGAGTGCT
>CAZUTK010000042.1:0-4357 GCA_964623265.1 uncultured bacterium
TCCTGGCGATCCTCGGGGAAGGCGAATTCTTCGGGGAAATCTCCGTCATTGACGGCTTGTCCCGTTCCGCCACCGTCACCTCCCTGGACGATGTGGAACTGCTGGTGATGAAGCGCGAAGACTTCCTGGATATTCTGAAGACCTACCCGTCCGTTTCGGTGGCGTTGCTGAAAGAGCTGACGACTCGCATCCGCAAATCCGACGCGCAGATCAAGAGCCTCTCCCTGCGCAACGCCCGCGGTCGAGTGGCCAGCACCCTGATCCGCCTGGCGGAGGACATCGGCAAGACGAAGGACGGACGGGTGATCATCCCGGAACTCCCCCTGCAGAGGGATCTCGCCAATATCGCCGGCACTTCCCGGGAAACCATCAGCCGCGTCATCGCCAGCCTGGAAAAAGACGGATATTGCTACAAGAAAGAGGACACCTTGGTCTTCGATGACTTCGAGAGTTTCAAGCGGGAATTTATGTAAACGCCCGCGTAGATCATCCGTCGAAACGAACCGTTGCGCTACATGACCGGCGGATGGGATGGATTTAACCGGGGGACAGACAGGAATGTCTGTCCCTTCTATTGAAGATGGATCACAAGGACTGGATTGAACGTTTCGAACGGGGCGACGTGCGGGCGCTGGCGCGGGTCATCTCCTGGGTGGAGAACGGCGGCGGCGAAGTTCCGGCCGAACTGAAGCCGATCTTTTCGCGGGTGGGACGCGCCTTCCGAGTGGGGGTCACGGGACCGCCGGGAGCCGGCAAGAGCACGCTGGTGGACGGCTTGGCGACGCTCTACCGCAAGGAAGGCCGCAGCGTGGGCATCATCGCCGTGGATCCGACCAGCCCCTTCAGCGGAGGCGCCTTGCTTGGCGACCGCGTCCGTATGAATAAAGCCGGATTGGACGCAGAAGTCTACATCCGCTCGATGGCGACGCGCGGCAACCTGGGCGGATTGACGGAAGCGGCTCTGGACGCCGCGGATCTGCTGGACGCTTTCGGCAAAGACATCGTCATCCTGGAGACCGTCGGCGTCGGTCAATCGGAGCTGGATATCGCCCGCGCCGCCGACAGCACCGTAGTCGTGCTCGTGCCCGAATCGGGCGACGGCGTCCAGGCGATGAAAGCCGGGCTTATGGAGATCGCGGATATCTTCGTATTAAATAAGGCAGACCGTCCCCTGGCGGATCGCGCCGTGGACGAATTGAGATCCGCCCTCGAACTGAAGGCGGCGCATCCTTCCTGGAAACCGCCGGTACTGCCCGCCATCGCTAGCAAAGGCGAGGGATTGGAAGAGGTGCTGAACACCTTGAAAGCGCACAGGCGGGCGCTGGCAGAAAGCGGTGCCCTGAAGGAAAAACGGCGCAGCCGCCGCCGCGAACGCATCCGGCGAGCCGTCGAAAACGAATTGCGCCGGCGCTTCTGGACGGATGCCCGCACCGCTCTGCTGGAGTCCGGATTGGATTCGGACGAGAATCCCTTTCAGATCGCCGCCCGTCTGGTGAAAGATTTTCTGGGAAAATGTTGAAGACAGTATAGCGAAGGACACGATGCCTTTCACCATCGAAGACCATACCGCCGACGTGCGGTTGAACGTCACCGGCGCGGATCCGGAAGAGCTCTTTCGTCAGGCTCTCGCCGGTATGACCGCGCTGCTGGCGGGATCCGGCGGCGTCCGCAGCGGAAATGCGGCATCCGCCGCTTTTCGGATCTCGGCGCCGGATCTGGAGAGCCTGCTGATTGATTTCTTGAATGAAGCCCTCTTCGTGATGCAGTCGCGTCGCGCTTTCGTTCAAGATGTGCATTTCTCGACTCTTCAGCCGCAGGAAGCCGAAGGAATCTTCGAGCTTGTCCCTGCCGACGGCTTCGAAAAGGACATCAAGGCGGCGACCTATCACGACATCCACATCCGCCGCCGGCGGAATGGATCCCTGCAGACCTCCATCGTGTTCGACATCTGATTTTCAAGTATTCTATGCCGGAAACCCCGACCAAAAGCGATCTGCGCAAAATCAACGATTTCCTCTGGGAAATCCCCCCGAGTTTCCGCGCCGATATGAAGGTGCCAGCGCGCATCTACGCCTCGAAAGCGATGCTGGACGAGCTCTTCAAGGACCGCTCGCTCTGGCAGTTGGTGAACCTCACCACCCTGCCCGGCATCCACCGCTGCGCCTTCGCGATGCCGGACGTGCATGAAGGCTACGGATCTCCGGTGGGCGGAATCGCCGCGCTGCGCGTGGAAGACGGCGCTGTCTCACCCGGCATGTGCGGCTACGACATCAACTGCGGCGTCCGCCTGCTGCGCAGCGAAGCCTCCATCCAGGAGATCCGGCCGGAAATCGAACGGCTCCTCGCCGCGCTCTACATGGAAATCCCCTCCGGCGTGGGCAGAGGCGGCCGGGTCAAGCTGAGCAACCGGGAGCTCGACGCCGTGCTGGAACGAGGCGTGGAAGAAGCCCGACGTCGGGGCTGGGCGACTGATGCGGATTGCGAATACTGCGAATCCGGGGGACGACTTCCCGAAGCGCGCGCCGAAACGGTTTCCGATCGGGCGAAGGAACGCGGGCGCAACCAACTAGGCACCATCGGCGCCGGCAATCACTTCGTCGAAATCCAGTTCGTCGAAGAGATCTTCGATGAAGATTCTGCTCGGGCGATGGGTCTCTTCCCCGGGCAGGTGACGATCCTGATCCACTGCGGTTCTCGAGGCTTGGGACATCAGGTGGCGACGGACTACATCCGAACGATGAATGCGAAGCTCTCCCGTTATAAAATCCAGTTGGTGGACCGCGAACTGGCGTGCGCTCCCTTCGATTCGCCGGAAGGTCAGGATTACTTCGCGGCGATGGCGGCGTCCGCCAACTTCGCCTGGGCGAACCGCCAATTGATCAGCGACGAAGTTCGGGAAGCCTGGCGCAAAGTCTTCGGCAACCGCCACGGCGGATTGACGCTGGTGTACGATGTGGCGCACAATATCGTCAAGAAGGAGACCTACGACGGCGTGCCTCTGCTGGTGCACCGCAAAGGCGCCACCCGCGCCTTCCCGCCGAACCATCCGGAAATTCCGGACGACTACCGCCGCACCTGCGGACAGCCGGTCTTCATCCCCGGAAGCATGGGAACGGCTTCCTTCGTCCTGGCGGGCGTCGAACAGACTATGAAGGAAGCCTTCGGCAGCTCCTGCCACGGCGCCGGGCGGACGATGTCCCGCAAGAAGGCGCGATCTCTCGTGCGCGGGGATTCCCTGCGCCGAGAACTGGAAGGAAAGGGGATCGCGATCGCCGCCGGTTCCTTAGCAGGGCTGGCGGAAGAAGCTCCGCTGGCGTATAAAAACGTCGAAAACGTGGTGGATGTCGTGCATCACGCCGGCATCGCCCGCAAGGTCGCCCGCCTGAAACCGGTGGGTGTGATGAAAGGGTAAACGAAATCCTGTGCGGGAAAAGGAGGGGTCTAGAGCGCAGCACAAATTCCAATTGCGTCCGGTTTCATGCGTAGGTCGGATTCTCCCACGAAGTGGTCACTCCTGACGAACCCGACATCCAATTTAATTCCAAGTCTTGTCCAGTCTTAGGCGACAGCCGTGACCTGACGCATCCCCATCGTCGTGGAGAACAGGCGTCCCGCCTGTTCGGGACATAAACAATATCAACCTATGCAGACTTCCGTCCATATGCCCAAAACGGCGGGAGCAGACTTCCTGAAGGCGCTGCACAAGCGCATAATTGAGGCGGATTGGTCCTTCGAACGTTTCTGCTTCGGTCCCGAAATGAAGAACTTCCACTTCTGTTTCTTTTGGGTTTTCCTCTGAATCGGTTTGACTTCTTCGCAATTTTTAAGTATTTTAAGAAGGATTACCGCTTCTACCCGCCCCCTTACCAAGGGGGAGCCCGAAGGGCGGGGGGATCCCCTAGAACATCCAAAAATCTATGTCTTTCGACAGTAAGGATTTAAGACAACGTGGCTTGGTGCAAGGTGCGTTCCACCTTCCCTATGATCCGAAGCTTGTAACCCGCGCCAAGGATCTTCGAAAACGTATGACCGAAGCGGAAAAGAAACTTTGGTACGGATATCTACGTAATTTTAAATATCGCGTGATGCGGCAGCGTCCGATAGACCATTTCATCGTGGATTTCTATTGCTCTAAATTGCGGCTGGTGATTGAAGTGAACGGGGAAAGTCATTTTACTTCGGAAGGCAAAGGGTATGATTCAGAACGCACCGCAATTCTGGAAGGTTACGGCTTAAGGGTTTTAAGATTCCGAAATGCGGAAATTATTCATAATTTACAAAGTGTGATCGAGAAAATTGAAAAGATAGCGATAGAATGGGATCCCCCCTGCCCCCCTTATTAAGGGGGGCAGCCCGA
>CAZUTK010000042.1:4457-28827 GCA_964623265.1 uncultured bacterium
AGGGCGGGGGGATCCCCCCCTTACCAAGGGGGGCAGCCCGAAGGGCGGGGGGATCCCCCCCTTACCAAGGGGGGCAGCCCGAAGGGCGGGGGGATCTTCCTTCCACGGGGGGGCGAGAGAAACAGCGCAGCGCAGCCACTCGCAAGTCGTTGGCAGGCAATTTGAGCACCGATTCACGCGCAGGTCGGATTCCCCGAAACCGACATCCTGCTAATTCCAAGTCGCGTCCGGTCTCAGGTGACAGCCGTGACCTGACGCAAGGTGACATTAGGATTGATTGTTGCTTTCGTCTATGGAATCCGTATTATTTCGTAGTAATCTGTGGTTCGAATTCAGACGGATTCGAAGAACCAGGAAACGAAGAATATGGGAGAAGGTCATGGAAGCCAAACGATTTGTTTACTACGAAGAAGATGGAATGTGGATCGGATGGCTGGAAGAATTTCCCGATTACCGCACCCAGGGCGCGACGCTGGATGAGTTGAAAGAGAATTTGAAAGACATTTACGAAGAACTTACTGGCGGGGCGATTCCAAATGTGCGTCGCATTGGGGAGCTTCAAATTTCATGAAGCTCAAGGAACTCATCCGACAAATCAATGAACTGGGCTGTGTCCTCATTCGGAACGGCAGGAGACACGACTGGTATCAGACCCGAGCACCAAGATCTCGCAGCCGGTGCCGCGGCACACGGAAATCCAGAACAGCCTGGCGAATCATATTCTAAAGATGCTGGCGAATAAATCAACGTTTTCTCGGTCGCAGCCGGTCTCAGGCGACAGGCATATTCTCTGAACCGCAGATGAAGCGGATTTCGCGGATTATTGAATCTACTTTCCCTATTGTGACAGGTCTTAAGCGACAGCAAGCCGCCGCTCTACCTTTGTAATTTTTCAATCTTCAATCTCCAATCTCCAATCTTAAATTCGAAGAGACGCCTATGGCACGCAACGACGATACACTGAAGACCGCGAAAGCCCGCTGGCTCGATGAGACTCAGCGCACCACCAGGAACCGCCTGAAAAAGTACATCACCACCTCCGGGCGGGACGTCCCTATGCTGTTGACGCCCGACGATCTGGGCGATTGGAACTACCTCGAAAAGCTCGGCTTCCCGGGAGAATACCCCTACACCCGCGGCGTGCAGCGCAATATGTACCGCGGCAGACTCTGGACGATGCGCATGTTCTCCGGGCACGGTTCCCCGGAAGACACCAATCAGCGCTACAAATTCCTCCTGAAGAAGGGGCAGACGGGCTTATCCGTCGCCTTCGACCTGCCCACGCTGATGGGGCGCGATTCGGATGATCCCTGGTCGGAAGGGGAAGTCGGCAAGTGCGGCGTCGCGGTCTGTTCCCTTCGCGATATGGAAGCCCTCTTCGACGGCATCCCGCTGGAGAAGGTCTCCACCTCTATGACCATCAACAGCCCGGCGGCGATCCTCTGGGCGTTCTACATCGCGGCGGCGGAAAAGCAGGGAGCGAAACGCACCAACCTGCGCGGCACCATTCAAAACGACATCCTGAAGGAATACATCGCCCAGAAGGAGTTCATCTTCCCGCCGGAACCCTCTATGCGCCTGATCGTGGACACGATCGAATTCGGCACGCGGGAACTGCCGCAATGGAACACCATCTCCATATCCGGGTATCACATCCGGGAAGCGGGTGCCACCGCCGTGCAGGAATTGGCGTTCACGCTGAAGGACGGCATGACCTACGTGGACTACGCCTTGAAGCGCGGGCTGGATATAGACGAATTCGCACCGCGGCTCTCCTACTTCTTCGACTCGCACCTCGACTTCTTCGAAGAGATCGCCAAATTCCGAGCGGCTCGGCGCATCTGGGCGCAGGTGATGCGGGACCATTACCAGGCGAAGAACCCCCGCTCCTGGCTCTGCCGCTTCCACACTCAGACGGCGGGCTGCAGCCTGACCGCCCAGCAGCCGGAAAACAACATCGTCCGCACGGCGACGGAAGCATTGGCGGCGGTCCTGGGCGGCACGCAGTCGCTGCACACCAATTCGATGGACGAAACCTGGGCGCTGCCGTCGGAAAAAGCCGCCAAGATCGCCCTGCGCACTCAGCAGATCCTGGCCGAAGAGATCGGCGTGGCGCACCCCATTGACCCTCTGGCGGGCAGCTACTACGTGGAATGGCTGACCGACCGCACGCAGGAAGCCGCCGAGGAGTACTTCCGACGGATTGACGAATTGGGCGGAATGATCCCGGCGATCGAACAGGGCTTCCCCCAGCGGGAGATCGCCGCCGCCGCATATCGTTACCAGCAGGAAATAGACCGCCGCGAAAGGCTGATCGTCGGCGTGAACGAATACGTGGACGAAGACGAGAAGATCGAGATTCCCATCCTGAAGATCACTCAGGAGATGGTGCAGCGGCAGATCGGCAATCTGCAGGAGCTGCGCCGCAGGCGCGACCGGGCGAAGGTGGAAGAAAAACTCGCCGCTCTGCGCGAAGCCGCGCAAGGCACGGCGAACTTGATGCCCTACTTCATTGACTGCGCCCACGCCTACGTCACGCTGGGGGAGATGGTGGGCGTCCTGAAGGAAGTCTTCGGGGAATACCAGGAACCGGCGTTTTTTTAGGAGGTACTATGCCCGTCCCCCTTGTCCGGCTGATATGCGCTGGGTGAATCCCTATCTGTCTGTGCGCGATGCGGCGGAAGCCGCAGCTTTTTACCAGCGCGCTTTCGGTTTCAAAGCCCGATTCAGCATGAAAGACGATTCCGGACGCACCGGCCACACGGATCGGTCACGCTGTAATCGAGGATCTGAGTCGTTGTGATGTAACCCTTAATTGCTGCAAAATCTTTATAAAAATTAAGTTTGGATAGCTATACCCTGTATATTATACTTTGGGATGAAAGATGTAATCTTTAAAGATTTTCAGCAATTCAGGTCTTAAAGTTAAAAGAAATATCGGGGAAAGCATATGAATCCACCCTCAAAAGGCAGAAGCCCTTTTTTCCCGGGGCAACCAGTACCATTTGAATTATTTGCCGGCAGAACCGAGCAAATCAAACACATCTTAGAACGCGGTGTTGGACAGGTTGCGAATGGCAAACCGATAACTATGTTTGTGCAAGGTGAATATGGAATTGGAAAAAGCTCAATCGCCGGTTTTGTTCAGCATTTTGCAGAATTGGCATTTGGATTACATTCCATTTATGCACCACTCAGCGGTGCTGTAACATTGGATGAGGTAGGTTCGACAATCCTCGAAGCAACCCTTCGATCTGGAGCGCTGAATCCGACTCGCTCCGAAAAAATCCGTCAATGGTTGTCAACATATATCGGTGAACAAACTTTGTTTGGATTTACCATCCACGCAGAAAAACTCAAGAATGACGCACCCAGTATTACTAAAGGATTATTACCTTTTTTTCATGAAATCATGAAACGTTTAAGTGATACTGGAGTAAAAGGTATTTTCCTCGTCTTAGATGAGATCAATGGAATTACACGCAGCCCTGACTTCGCACATTTTATCAAAGGAATCGTCGATACGAATGCGATGTCGAAAGATCGGCCTGTCCCTCTTCTGTTAATGCTGTGCGGAGTTGAAGAGCGACGCCGTGAAATGATTCGAAATCACCAACCCATTGATAGAATTTTTGATGTGATAGAAATTAAAGTGATGAGTCAATCAGAGATGGAAGAATTTTTCAACAAAGCTTTTAACAGCGTTCAGATGTTAGTCAAGCGGGAAGCCATGCAGTTGATGATAGAGCACTCCGCAGGATTTCCTAAAATTATGCATCTGATCGGCGATGCTGCGTATTGGCTGGATCAAGACGGTATTATTGATCGCAATGATGCGGTGAATGCCATCATCCAAGCTGCCGATGAAGTGGGTAAGAAATATGTGGATCAACAAATTTACAGAGCACTGAGGAGTAAAGTTTATCATTCCATTCTACGTAAAATCGCTTTATTGAAACCTGAATCTATGAGCTTCATGAAAAAAGACATCGAATCGAATTTAAGCTCTCAGGAAAAGAGTAAATTCCATAACTTTCTCCAAAAAATGAAAAACCTTAAGGTCTTGCGTTCCGGAGACGTTAAAGGTGAATATATTTTTAATTCTCGAATGGTACAGCTTTATATCTGGCTGCAAAGCCTCGAAAAATTAAGATAATACCAACTCTTAGAAGCTTATGTCCCGCAAAATCCGCATCCTCATCGCCAAGCCCGGCTTGGACGGGCACGACCGCGGCGCCAAAGTCATGGCATCCGCTTTTCGAGACGCCGGCTTCGAAGTCATCTACGCCGGCTTGCGCCAGACCCCCGAGATGATCGTGGACGCCGCCCTGCAGGAAGACGTGGACGTCATCGGTCTGTCCATCCTCTCCGGCGCGCATATGACCCTCTTCCCCCGCGTCCGTCAACTAATGGACGAAAAGGGGATGAAAGACGTGCTCCTGACCGGCGGAGGCATCATTTCACCGGAAGACATCGCCGAGTTGGAAAAGATGGGCGTCGGAAAGCTTTTCGGACCCGGCACTCCAACACGGGAAGCCATTGATTACGTAAATAACTGGGTGAAAGAACACCGCAAAGGCGAATAATCCCGCCTTTTCGATTGATCCTTTCGCCCGGCTGCGCAGCTTCCAACCTTCTTCACGCCGAAAAGTCGCAGCATCCGCGTTCCGAACCCCAACTTCACGGAGTCTATATGCCGATTGAAGAAATCTTGCGCATTATCGCGGACGAGAAGATCTCCAGCATCCGCCTCTGGTTCACGGACATCCTGGGACAACTACGCGGCTTCGTCATCACCCCGCGCGAACTGCCCACCGCAATGGAGCACGGCATGGGCTTCGACGGATCTTCTGTCGAAGGCTTCGCCCGCATCCACGAAAGCGACTTGATGGCGTTTCCGGATCCGAATACCTTTAAAATCCTGCCGGCGGAAGTGGACGGGCAGAAATCCGCCATCCTCTTCTGCGATCTGAAAACCCCGGAAGGCAAGCCTTACGAAGGCGACACCCGCTTCGTCCTGCGCCGCAATCTCGAAAAAATCGCGCGGGAGGGCTACACGTTCAACGTCGGTCCCGAACTGGAGTATTTCTACTTCAAGAACGACCGCTCCCCTCAGGTGCTGGACGAAGTCGGCTATTTCGACGCCTCCATCGTCGGCAAAGGATCCATTCTGCGCAAGAAGACCATCGAAGTGCTGGAAAATCTCGGCATCCAGGTGGAGTATTCCCACCACGAAGTCGCCCCTTCGCAGCACGAAATTGACCTGCGGTACGACAACGCTCTGGCGATGGCAGACAAAGTCGTCACCTACCGTTTTCTGGTGAAAGAAATCGCCCGGCAGGAAGGATACTACGCCACATTTATGCCCAAACCGCTCTTCGGACAAAACGGAAGCGGGATGCACACACATCAGTCCATCTTTCAGGGCGATCGGAACCTCTTCTTCTCCCCGGATGACGAGTATCATCTATCGAAGTTCGCGCGCTCCTATGTGGCGGGCATCCTGACGCACATCCGCGAAATCACCGCAGTGCTGAATCAGTGGGTCAACTCCTACAAACGGCTGGTGCCGGGCTACGAGGCGCCGGTTTACATCTCCTGGGGGCAGAAGAATCGCTCCGCGCTGGTGCGCGTGCCCCGCTATCGCATGGGCAGGGAAAAATCCACCCGCATCGAACTGCGCAGCCCAGACCCGGTCTGCAACCCCTACCTCGCCTTTTCCGCGATGTTAGCCGCGGGGATGAAGGGCGTGCAGAACAAATACGATCTCCCCCACCCCGTCGAAGAGAATATCTACGAAATGACGCCCTTGGACCGCCGCCACCGCGAAATCGGCACTCTGCCCGGCGACCTGTTCGAAGCCGTGCAGGAGATGGAAAAAAGCGATCTGATGAAGGAGACGCTGGGCGAACACGTGTTCAACAAGTTCATCCAGAACAAGTTGATCGAGTGGGAAAACTACCGCGGAATCGTCAGTCAGTACGAACTAGAGAAATACCTGCCGATTATGTGACCGGCAAAACCTGCCCAGCGCTGAAGCGCTGGGCTATTGCCCTGCTACGCAGTAGCCACTTCGTGGCGTCCTGCGGACGCCCTGCGCCCCGTCATTCGTCCCCGCCGGATTCTTGTAGGTCGGATTCTCCCACGAAGTGGTCACTCCTGATGAATCCGACAAATTTTGTCTTCGTCCCCGCCGGGGGACGATGAGAGAATAGCCCAGCTTTTCATGGCTGGGAAAACGTCTGAAAGCTGTGACCGGATGCAAACCGACCCAGTGCTGAAGCACTGGGCTATTGCCCAACGTCCTCCCGGACGTCCTCGTCCCCGCCCGGGGGACGGCGAGATCATAGCCCAGCCTTTTGAGGTTGGTGATCTCCAGGGGAAGCCAGGTGTTCACTAAAAAACACGGCGGGGATTCTTCGCGCGATCCCCGCCGTTTTCCGAACCCATCCCTCGTTTACTTCATCAACACGATCTTTCGTGCAGCGCTGTAGCCCCCCGCCGTCAGCTTCAGCAGATAAACCCCGGACGGCAGCGCCGCCGCGTTCCATGTCAACTGATGCCGACCCGCCGACCGCCATCCATCCGCGAGCCGTGTCACTTCCCGCCCCTGGAGATCGTAAACGTTCAGCGCGATCCGGGAATCTTCCGGCAGAGTAAACTGCACTTGCGTCTCCGGATTGCAGGGATTGGGATACGCGGTCAGCAACGCAAAATCAGCAGCGATCGCCGCCGCTCCGGATTCCCATCCGGCGAAATCCTCCCCCTGATTCACCCAATCACCCCGCCCCGAAAGCGCCGGATGAATCGCATTGTCCACACCAGACGACAGCTTGACGAAATCGAAGCTGTCCTCATCCCAGACCGTGCCGGGATAATCGCCGACATAGGCGGTATATCCGTATGTGCCGGATGGTGCGGCGCCGGGGACGGCTTGCGTGCGGTCTCGGTTGATGCTCAAACCGGCGGGCAGCGTCAGCATCACTGGTCCCAACACCGGACCGTAGGGGTTTCCGTTGGGCAAAGTCACCATAATCCACGCATCGAAGGTCTGCGGCGTCGCCTCGTTGTTGGTCACCGCGACGTTGAAATTGAAGCTGCCGCCGGCGGGGGGAATCTGAATCGGCGGATTGATCGGCGTCAGCGTGACCGAGACCGGCGGCGGCGGAACGCTCTGATCGAAGTAAAGCGCGCCCATATCCGCTCGGGTGCTGTCCGGATCCAGCGGCCAGGTGGGACTGCCCGTGTCAATGCAGGGGGATTCCGCCTGCAGATGATAGTCCGACTGCGCCGGATCCACAAACAACGGATTGGACGTGATATTGCCGGTGCCGGTGATAGAGGTCGAACAGCAGGAGTAGGTGAACAAGAAATACCCCTCGTAGATCTCCGGATACTGCGGCGCCGTGTTGCCGTAGATGATGGTGTTGACGCCCGTGCAGCTGCCCTGGATGCCTCCCGCTCGACCGTACTGCGGTTCTGCGGCATTGTTGGCGATGGTGCAGTTGTTGATCACGGGCAGGCATGCCACCGTCCGCACGCCCGCCGAGTAGCGGGCGGTGGTGTTGTGATGAATCAGGCAGTATTCGATGTACGCATTGGAATATTCGCAGCGGATCCCGCCGCCTCCACAGGAGCTTCAGGCACCGCTGCTGTGATTGTTGTACAACTCCGTGTAGCGCACATAGGCGTTGTTGCTCTGCATCAGGAAGATCCCGCCCCCGTTGCCGTCCGCCGTCGGACCGTTGACCGTGGAATTCCCGAAGATCTTGCAGTGTTCGACGTAGATCGGGGACGAGATCGCATAAATGCCTCCCCCGTCTCCGGCACGGCAGTAGGAGACGGTGGAGTGGCGGATGGTGATGCCTGATGCGTTGCAGTAGATTCCGCCGCCCGGACGCGTGAGATTGCTGCAGTGGTCAATCACGCAGTATTCGAGGATGCTGGCGGCGGAAGAGGCGTTGTAGAAGCGCAAACCGCGCCAATCATATAAAGTATCGGGAATCTGCCGCAGGAAACGGATTGAATCCGTCTCCGTCCCGACGGCGATCAGCTTGCCGTAGATCAGCCATTCGTAGCCGCTGGCGTGCAGAAACGTGGTGCCGGGCTGCACCACCAGGGAGTCCCCGGAATTGATCCGGCAATCCCCCACCACGATGTAGGTGCCCGGACCTAACGTCCCGCTGAGGACCCCCGAGATGTTCTGGGCGTTCGCGAAGCCTGCGCCGACTGACAGCATGACCAGACTCGTTAAAACAATTTTTTTCACGATCGCTCCTTTCTGTGAAATCAGTCTCGACGTTCTATCTCTTTTCCGCTGTATCTACCCATCCAAAATCAAATTTGATGAAAACTGCCGCTATTCAGTTGAAATACGTTTAAGTTTATCGCTTCCGGAGAGGCTCTAAATTGAGCCTCTCCGGAAAGATAGATCACTTCAGCAACAACAGCTTTTGCGTCGCAATCTGAGCCCCGGCTTCCAGCCGCGCGAAGTAAATGCCGCTGGCGAGATTCGAAGCATCGAATGTCACCTGATAGGTACCCGCGCTGCGCCGGCCGTCCGCCAGACGCGCCACCACCTTGCCCTGAACGTCGAAGACCGTCAGGGTAACTCTCCCCGCTTCCGGCAGAGAGAAGCTCAGGCTCGTCGTCGGATTGAACGGGTTGGGATACGCGCCGTGCAGCGCGAACTCGACCGGAACCGCGTCGGGCGTCTCGACCGCAAGCTCATCCCAGCTCTCACCCCAGTTTTCCCAGCCGCTGACAGGTACACCGTCGCCGGCCGTCAGTTTCACGAAGGTGAAGCTGTCGTCATCTTCGATCACACCGGGATACGTACCTACGTTGCCGATGTAGTGATAGGTGCCGGCAGGCGCATTCCCCGGGACGTTCTGCGTGCGGGTGCGCGTGATGGAGGCGCCTCCGGGCAGATTCAAGTTGACGGGTCCCAGCACCGGTCCGTAGGGATTCCCATTGGGCAGAGTCACCATGATCCAGGCATCCACATTCTGGAGGTTGGTGGTGTTGTTGGTTATGTTGACGTCGAAATTGAAGCTGCCGCCCGTCGCCGGAATCTGAATCGGCGGATTGATCGGCGTCATGGTGATCTCGACGTCGGGCGCCTGCGGGAACACGGAGTAGATGCGGATGCCCGTATTCTGCGCCGGGTTCAGCGGCCCCGACCAGTTGTAGGTCACCTGAATGCCCGTCGTGCCGGCGCTGTTCTCTATCCCCACGGTGCAGGAATTCAACGCCGTTGCGGTCATCGTACTGTACATAATGTCAATGTCTCCGCTCGGGTAGAGGATCACTTCGAACGTCAAGCTGCTCCCCGTCATCCCGTAAATCGGGATCATGAAGTATTCCACGATGAAGCGGTTGTTGGCGACATCATAGTAGTAGTAGATCGCCCCGCCCGCCGACGGGTTCAGGTCATCCCAGTACGCCGCGATAAGGTTGTTCGGTTCCGCGGAATTGGGGATGCCGGTATTGGTGTAGCCCAGCGCCGTCGAATCGAAGGCTAAGAATCCGTTTGAGCAGACCCAGAGCGTGGAATGGTAACTCTGATCGTAAAAGGGGAAATTGAAGCCGATGTTGAAGGGTCCCGCAATCTGGTCATCCCCCGTGATGCCGGTATTCGTGCCGATCCCGCTGATTTCCACCCAGGAATAGGGCACAGCTTCGAACTGTGGCGGTCCCACGGGGATCGGATCCGCGTTCACGACGGGACCTTCACCGGAGGTGTTGTAATACGAGACGCCGTAGGTGTACCAGCCGTTGATCGGGACGGTGTTGTCCACGTAGCTGGTGTTCGTGCCCGGCAGATCGGCGATCATCACGCCGTCACGATAGACTTTCTGCCCCGTCCAGGATCCCACGGGCCAATAGGCTCCGTGATATCCCTGAGTCGGCGCCGTCCAGGTCACCGTCGCTTCCAGAGCCTGCCCGGGATCCGGCGTCGCGATCACGTTACCGGCAGGACCCGGCACGTCCAGACCGATCCAAGCGGATGCGTAGGCTTCGATGCCCGGACCGTAGCTGTTATAGGGGATGATCTTGTAATTGTAGGTCCCCGGCGACGGCACGGTGTTGTCGTTGTAGGTTGTAGGCTGACCGATCTGCACGGTGGTCAGGCTGTCAAGGAACGTCGAGCCGCGGTAAATGATGACGCCGCTCAGCTCCGTCAGCGTCCCACCGTTGATCGCCAGGCTGGGGTTGGTCCAGTTCAGCGTCGCGATCAAGTCGGCGTTATTGTGCGTGACGGTGAAGTTGGAAGGCATCGCCGGTGCGTTGGGATTTTGCGATCCGGGGGGATTCGATCCCTTCCAAACGACGTTGTAATAGGTCGTCCCGGCATAGCCGCCCATATCCAGCAGATAGTTGCCGTTGAAAGCGTAGCGCACTAGATTGACGCCGTTCGCCAACATGCGCGGCGTGTCCAGCGTCCAGGTGTCGGTGACGGGATTGTAAACCTGCGTGGCTTCCACCGCCGGCCAGATGTAATACGCTCCGCCGCCGCCCACGCAGAAGACGTAACTGTTGTTCGCCGTCGTGGCCCATACCGAGAAGCCCACCGCCACCGGCAGAGGCGATTTCTCCGTCCAGACATCGGTGTTGGGATCATATTCGAACAGCGTATTGGTGAACTCATAGGACGGGTTGAATCCGCCCACGACGTAAAACTTGCCGTTCACAAAGGCTCCGCCCGTATAACTCCTGGGCTGAGGCAACGAAGCGATCGGCGTGAAGGTGTGATTCGTCAGGTTAAAACGGTAGGCGGTCTGTCCGTAGCCGGATTGAGAACCGCCCGCGCAGTAGATGTAATTCCCGCCGTCCCATGCCGCCGCCATCGCGAAGTTCTGCACCGGATAGAACGCCACCAGTTCCCAGGTGCCGGTGGGGCCGCCGCCAGTCGGCGTGAACCGCTGCACGTCGGCGCTCTGCAGCTTCGGGAAGACGTAAAGCATGTCGTTGGCGACTACGCCGCACCAGTTGGATCCGTTCACCGGTGGAGGCGTGGGGATTTCCCAGGTCTGCGTCACCAGATTGAAGGCGCGCGCGATATTGGAGGAGCCCAAGCCGCCGAAAATGTACAGATAATCCCCGATGATCCCCGACGCCGAACGGCAGAAATTCACCGGACAGGAGGGGAGCTGTGTCCAGGTGATGTCGTCCAGCTCGGATTGGATCTGCACGGGACCGATCTCGTTCGGGCTTTCGATCAATCCCATTTGAAACAGCTCCATTTCTTTGTCATCCGCAAACAGCGGCGATGCGATGAGCATCAAGCAGAGGATGACGCTTACAGAAGTAGCAATCTGTCTCATGTTCGCTCCTTTTGTTTCATGTGCATCGTGCTTTTCTTCATGCTGATTCTTGTGGTTTATGTATTGGTAGGCTTGATTTCCAAACGGCGGTAGATGGATCTAAGCCTGGATGCAGATCTCCATCGAGTCCGCCGAAGTTGCGCCATGCCTATTTCAGCAGAATAACTTTTTCCGTTCTGACGAATTCCCCGGTGCGCAGCGAAACAAAGTAAATCCCGGACGCCAGATCGCTTCCATCGAAAACCCATTCGTGTTCGCCCGCCGCCTTCATGCTCGCAACCGGTTCTGATCTGCATCTGCCGTTCACATCCGCCACGACGATCGTCACCTCGCTTGCTTCCGGCAAAGAATAGCGCAGAGTTGTCCGCGGATTGCAGGGGTTGGGGTGAGCCGTCAGCGTAAAAGCGGCGGCGCCGGCTGCGGTTGACGGCGATTCTAAATCGCCGAAATGTTCGCCGAAATTCAGCCATCCCGCGACGTGGCTCTTCGGCGGCGTCATGCCCGAACCATCCCCGGACGAGAGCTTCACGAAATTGAAGTTGTCTTGATCCCAGACTTCATTGGGATAAACGCCGACTTTCGCCGTGTAGGCGTACGTCCCCGCCGGTGCGCTTGCCGGCACAGCCTGCGTCCGGTCGCGATTCAGCGACATCCCCACCGGCAACGTCAGATTGATCGGACCCAGCACCGGACCGTATTGCGATCCGTTGGGCAGAGTGACCATAATCCACGCGTCGAAGGTCTGCGGTGCTGTCGCGTTGTTGGTCACTGCAACGTTGAAATTGAAGCTTCCGCCGCTGGAGGGGATCTGAATGGGCGGATTGATCGGCGTCAGCATCACCGAAACCGGCGGGGCGGCCTGATGATAATAGAACCTGCCGATGTCGCAGATCGTGCCGTCTGGATCCGGCGGCGATGCCGGATCGCCGGCGTCAATGCAGGGCGACGTTGCCTGCAGATGAAAATCCCCCGCCGCGGCGTTGACGAAGAGCGGATTAAGATAGATGTTGTGCCGCGAATCGCAGGAATCCCCGTTGTAGTTGACACCGCTGATGACGCCCAGCCCCGCAGGTACACCGCCCACCAGATCGCCGCCGGTATTGCCGTAGATATCACAATAGTTGATCTGCGCGTTCGGCGAAACGTCAAAATAGATGCCGCCCGCCGCCGTGGATCCGTGAACGATCGAGTTGCGCAGAGAAATGTTGCTGGTGTACAGGCAGATCCCGCCGCCGTGCACCAGAGCAGCGTTGCCGCTGATCGTGCAGTTCAGGAAGGTGGGGTTCGAGTTGATGCTGTAAATGCCACCGCCGTCGCCGCCGGAACAGGTCGCGGTATTCTGACTGATAGTGCAACGGATGAACGTGGGGTTGGAGCCTTCAATGTAGATCCCGCCGCCGTCGTTGCCGGCGGAATTGTTGCGGATGGTGCAGTCGGTAATGGTCGGATTGGCGCCGGAATAGCAGTGGATCCCACCGCCGCGGAAGGTGCCTCAGCCCGTGCCGGCGGAATTATACGCGATCAGGCAGTTGCTGATAGTAGGGCTGCAGCCCATAAAGTACAAACCGCCGCCGTCGCTGCCGGAAACATACGCATACTCCAATCGGCTGGAATCGTTGATCGTAGCGTTGAAGTCAATTCCGTTCCAGGGCGAGGAAGTGCCGTTGCGCAGGAATTTGATGCTGTCGGTTTCCGTTCCGATCGCGTAGAAAGATCCATAGATATCGAAGTCGTAATCCCCATTGAAGAGGATCGTAGTTCCGGGCTGGATGGTCAGCGTGCTGCCGTACATTACGTAGATGCTGCCCACTACATAGTAGGTGCCGGGTCCCAGAACACCGCTGAGTGCCCCGGTTAACTGCTGAGCCGTCGCCGCGCTGATTCCGATAACAAACATCAGTAAGCAGGCGCCGGCGATCTTTATCCATTTCATGACGGCACTCCTTCTTGACAAACACTCTATAGACAATTTAATTCTCAGCTTCTCGAATGGCAATGCGAGGAACGCGCAACGAAAGATATTACCCCTTCAGGGGTGAAGGCAATATAAACAATTTTTCCTGCGTTGTCAAGACCTCCGGCAAAAAAAAATTACTTTTTTGCGTAATTGACAATTATAAATGTGTAATGAAAAGCAAATAGAATATTGAGCAGGGGCATTTTCAGCGGTGGGGACGGGATTTTCAGCTTCTACTGCACTCGGAACATTAGGAGGGTGACGTCGTCGTCAGGGGTGGCACCGCCGCGGAACGCTTCCACTTCCCGCGTCAGTTGGGACAGCATTTCTTTGGGAGAGTCGTGGAACCTCTCCAGCAGCGCCCGGCGGATGCGCGCTTCTCCGAACTCTTCTTCGGACGCATTCGCGGCTTCGCTCAGGCCGTCCGTGTAGATGAGAACGAGATCGCCGGATGCGAGCGAGAGAGCAGCCTGATGGTAAACGCTTTCGCCGAAAGCTCCCAGCACCGTGCCTCCCTGCTCCAGCAGTTCCACTCGCCGATCCGAGCGGACGAGGATAGGCGCGTTATGTCCGGCGTTCACGTAGGTCAGTTCGCGGGTTCGAGGGTCAAAGCGGCAGACGAAGAAGGTGATGTATTGTTCGACATCCGTGTTTTCGTAGACCAGCCGGTTGATGCGTTCGACCAGTTCCGACAGTTCCAGCCCCACATTGCAGAGCGCTCGCAAGGAAGCCTGCAAATTCGCCATAATCAAGGCGGCGCCGGCGCCCTTACCGGAAACATCCCCCACCGCCAGCAGAGTCCGGTCGTCCTGCAAGGGGATGACATCGTAGTAGTCGCCGGCGACTTCCAGCGAGAACACACTGTCGGCGCAGACATCCAGACCCGGCGTCGCGGGGATCTTCAGCGGGAGAAACTGCATCTGCACCCGCCGCGCGATCCGGAGTTCCTCCTCCATCCGTTTCTTCTGCAGATTTTCCTCCAGCAGGCTGAGGTTTTCAATCACCATCGCCACTTGATCGGAGAGATTGGAGAGGATCTGCAGCTCTTCCGGATGGAAATCCTCGCGATCCTTCTTATGGCTCAACGCCAGAAACCCGAGGACGCTCGCATGAGTCCTCAGAGGCAGAACCAGCGCCACATTGTGAGCCTGCAGCCAGTGCAGTTCCTCCTCTGCGAAGTGGATGCGCGCGGACGCCACCGCTTCATCCACAAAAAGCGGATGACTCCCGCTGCGTAAAAAGCGGACTAGATCCCCATCGGAATTCACCGGCACGGCTTCGCCTTCCACCTGCTGATAGGTTCCGTTTTTGCGCAGAACCGGGTAAACCGCTTCGAGATCCAATCCGTCCTGAAAGCGTATCCGCAAAGAGGAACAAAGAGCGTCGCAGTCTGGTAGAGTAGCGGCGCTTTGCAGAAACTCCTGCGCCATCTGCCGTAATTTGCGGCGTTCCGGGAAGAAACGGTTTTCAATCTTCAAGCGCAGATTGCGCTGCGCCGGTGCGATTCCCAGAGCCAGCACCAGAGCGATCAGCAGTGTCGGCGTCCGGCTGTGGATCCCCATCTGTTCCAGCAGCAGCACCCCGATGCTGTAAACGATCCCAAATAGCACGCAGAGCATTAAAAGCATCACCAGAAAATACTGCGTGCCGCGCTTCAAGTGTCCTTCCACTTCCAGCAATCTGTACCGGCCGAAGGCATACGCGAAGGAGAGCGGCGAAGCCAGAAGAATCAGGAGAAAAAGATTAGTCAGCATCAATCGAGGAAAAAGCAGCATCCCACGCATAAAAGGCAAAATGTTGAACTGTTCCAACGAAAAGATGAGAAACAGGATCAATCCCACACCCGAACCCCAGAACACCAGCTTCGTCTGCCGCTTCTCCAGATGGTTTTCGGCGTGATAATGGTGGCGCCGCAGAAGCAATAAGCCTGCGAGGACTTGTAGGAAAAACAGACCGTAAATAGAATAACTCAGCCACCGGTCATCCAGCCCCAGCGCGGCGAGAACGATCACCAGAATCTGCGGAAGGAAACAAAACGCATAGACCAGGATCGGTTTCTTCTCCAGGAGCCGAGTGTGCCGCGGAAAAGTCAGGTTTAGAAGCAGCCAGAACGAGCTGAAGAACAGCGTCAGAATCGCCAACCCCCGCGCCAAGATCGGCTCGAACGGGATGCGGAAAGACGCCATTTCCGCGAACATCGGCAGATAGGTGACGCCCACAAACCCGGAGACGGTGATGCAGTACACAGTCAGAGTGCGAACCCCCGGCGAATCCGAACGCTTGAAGAACGCCCAGAATCCCACCACCAGAAACGTAATGAAGATGAGAAACCGCAGAATCTGCAACATGATCACGGCGAAGAAGTGCGCCCTCTGCACCGAACGCGTTTTGATCGTCGCGGACAACGTATCTCCGTCCCGCAGGAAGGTGATCACCGCTTCCCTTCCGGGCGTGTGCGGCCTTTCCAGAACATCAATCCAACGGCGCAGCGAGGCGGCCGAATCCGCGATCGCCACCAGCGTATCGCCCTTCTGCGGGATCGCGCCGCCGACGTAATCCGCGGGATCCACCCCCCAGAACGAAGTTCGATCCCCATCCAACACCTGCACGCTGCTGAGCACGAATCCCGACGAACTCCAGTTGAAGATCCGACTGGTGTCCCGAACGAAGAAGAGCAGGATCACGATCAGGACTACTGTACCCAGCGCCAAAATGAGACTTTTAATCAGTTTCTTTGACATCCGATGTTTTGTCCATCAGGGGACGATTGACACGTTTCGGGGACATCCGGAGGCGTTGGATCGAACATCAATAACGACGAATTTGTTGCGGCGGATCCGACAAGCCGCGAAGCAGCCGCATCGGGGCGATGAAGAATTTAGGAACTTCCGTTTACTTTGCCGCCGCCGATTTTCATTCCACGCGCGCCATATACAGGTAAAATCGAATGCGGTGCAAGCCCGCGAAAACGCCCAATCCGCCCTGCACATTGTATTCCGGCATACTCATCGCCCCCTGTTCGACGCGCATTAAAGAGAAGACGTAGCGATAGTATTCGTAATTGCATGCCAGCATCTCCACGCGATGCCAGCCCACCCATTCGAACGACAACCAGGGCACGAAGGAGCTGAGCTGCGTCGAGATCAAGGGGAAAACGAAGGCGCGCCCGGGTTCTTCATCGAGCTCTTCCTCCTCGGGATCATAATCCGGATCCAGCGGCAGCAGCGAATCCACCGGCGTCAGACAGACGGTGAGGAAAACATAGCCCCCCGCCGAATCGGCCGGCGACCATTGAAAGAATAGACTGGGATCTTCGCGGGTGAAAACCCCCAGTGTATCGCCAGGGGGCTGCCCGTTGACCCACAGTGAAAAGCTGTCAGGGACGACGGTTTCCGCCCAGAGATAGAGATCTTCATCCGGCTTGCGAGCTTCGATGCGGTAGTGCCGCTTGCCGCGGGGGATCAAACTCTCCCCCACCGCCGGGCGATAGACTCCCGATCCGGCGTGAATCAGATGCAGCGTATCGTCGGATTCCGGATCGTCCAATGGGAAGATGCGAATCTGGGCGCCCGCGATGCCGTGATCCTGCCAGGAATAATAGCTGTAGAGCGGCGCCACCCGCTGCAACAAGACGGAATCCACCGGAATTCCGTCGTAAAGGAACGCGGTCAGCATCGGCTGCGGTTCGTAATCCTCGAATTCCGTGGGCTGCTGCTCGCAGCCGGCGAGAAGAATCAGTACGGAAACCATCCAAATCGGCTCCGGAAGTTTCAAGCATTGTACTGCGTAGCTTCCCAGTTGAAGTAAGAGACGCATCTTGATCAAAACCTCACCTCATAGCTAATCATCGGGATAATGGGCAGAAGCTTCAGATCGGTCACCGCCGGCGGATTCTCGGATGTGTCCGTGGTGCGCATCCAGTAACTGCGGCGGCTGTACACATTGTAAAAGCTGAGATTCAGCTTCGCGGGATATTTGAAGAAATGATGTTTGTAGGTCGCGGTCAGATCCAGGCGATGATCTTCCGGGAAGCGGTAGTTGTTCAGCTCGCCGTTGACCGGCATGCGCCCCTGATTCGCCTGAAATTCGGGTGACACTCCCGCCAGCGGCGTGGAGACGATTCCCAACGGCTGCGTGAAACCCTGACCGGTGTTGAACCGCCAGGATCCGGAAAAATCCCAGCGCCGGTTCAGCTCATACTGCAAGACGATGACCAGATCGTGGCGCCGATCCCACTTGGGGTAGTACCATTCTCCGCGATTGACGTAGCTGTCCGGAAAACGCCTCTTCGTCCAGGCGAGCGAATATCCCAGCCAGCCCGTCAGCGCTCCAGTTTTCCGCCGCAGCATCCATTCGAACCCGTAGGCATACCCCTGCCCCTTGACGAAAGCGTCCTCACCGCTGACCGCTTTCGTCGTCGTGAAATCGAAAGCGGCGATGTTGCGCATATCCGTATAATATGTTTCCGTCGTCCATTCCAGGTCTTCGCGCGGTTCCCATTCAAAGCCCAACACAATTTGATTCGCGTATGCGGGTTTCATCGAAGCGTCCACCGGAACCCAAATATCGAAATTGCTGGCGCCTTCCCCGAAAGTGATCAGGTTGATCCACTGCGTGTAACGCCCGCCGGAAAGTTTGAAACGCATCGCGGGACCGTTGTAAAATACCACCGCCAGTCGGGGATCCAGACGGAAAAAATCTCCTTCCCGATGATAATAGCCCCTCACTCCGGGCTGCAGCTCCAGCAGCGGATGGATGCGCCAGGTGTCCTGCACATAGAGGGAATAATTGTAGGTGGCCGTGTCAATGTCCACATATTTTTCTTCGAGTTCGGAGATGTCCAATCGAAAGTCGTAGCGGCTGATCCAGAAGCCGGCCTTGACGCGATGATTCCTTCCGGCGGTGTACTCCAGATCCGACTTCAGAGAGATGTCGTTCAAGCGGTTGTGTGCGTCTTCGATGACGACGCCGTCGTTGTCGAATTTCCAGCTGGATTCGTAATTGCTGATCGCCGCGCCGGCGGAAATGAACAGATTTCGGCTCAGCACGTGCCGCACCCTCCCGGTGAATGAACGATTGCCCCATTTCAAGCCCAAAACGGATCGGCTGTCCGCGGGCCCGATTTCGAACGACATCCGGTCTAAACCCGCATAGCCGGCGATGCTGACCGTCGTCCGCGAAGTCAGATCCACGTTGATTTTCCCGTTGGCGTCGTAGAAATAGTAATCCGGCAGGTCGGTGTCGTAGGCGTTGCGCAGAGCGTCGAGGATGGGCTCCATATACGTCCGCCGCGCGGAAACCGCGTACGATCCGCTCTTTCGCGGAAGGGGTCCCTCGTAGGCAGCGCGCGCGGAGATCACCCCCAAAGAGAACATCCCCTCGCTCTCCTTGCGGTTGCCCTCGTTGGTGATCACTTCCAGCACGCTGCCGGAACGACCGCCGTACTCGGCGGGAAATCCCCCCTTGATCAGCTCGAGATGCTTGACGGCGTCGGTGTTGAAGGTGCTGAAGAGCCCGAAAAGATGCGAAGGGTTGTAAACGACGTTGTGATCCATCAGGATGAGCGTCTGATCCGGACTCCCCCCGCGCACATACAGCGCGCTGCTGACATCGGAAGAAGCCTTCACGCCCGGGAGATTCTGCAGAGAACGCAAAATATCCAGTTCACCGCCCAGAGAAGGCATCCTGCGCAAGGTGGAAGCATCCAGCGGGATCACCGACACCTTGGGGCTCAGGCGCGCTTCGCGCTCGTCCTTCTCTTCCAGCCTGACAACCACCTCCTCCATCTGCACCGCAGACGGCAGCAGTTCGATGCGGACGGGCTCCATCAACTGCGCTGTGACTTCGATCTTCACCGCGGTGTCGTGATATCCTAAATAACTGGCGACCAGCGTGTAAACGCCGGGCGTCAGATTGTGGATCACGAAGTAGCCGTCCAGGTTCGTGGAAGCGCCCAGCTTCGTCCCCTGAATGACGACGTTCGCCGCGGGCAGCGGTTCCCCGCTGGTGGCGTCCACTAAAAAACCCCGAATGGGATTGCGAACTTCGGCGGCACTTCCGCAGAGCGGCTGGTATAAAATCCAGAGCGCAAGCAGAAAGATGCCGGAGACTCCCTTGTAAATGAATCGTGAGCAGTGGTTCTTGGTCTTCATAGATTGAATACTTTCGATAAAAAACGGGCATTCCCGCCCGTCCAGGGATTTCCTGTTTTTCCTATTTTTTATTTCTCTTCGCGGTATCCTGAATGAAAAAGGGACCCAGATCGTTGCGCACTTGCTGGAGCCAGAGACCGCTTAAATTGTTCACCGCCTGAATGAACGACGATACGTTCTCATCGTCGCGAGGCGCCCGCATCGCGTACTGCTTCTGAAACACCAGCTCCTTGCCCAGCGTCACCGGATTCAGATAGAAGACGTGAACGGTGATTTCCAGCATCGCTCGGCTGTCGTTCTTTTGATTGACGGCGTAGAGCGCATTCAGCCGCCCTTCAATCTCGTAATCCGGCAGGATCCCTTTGTCGGATTGCCAGACTCCGGCGCCGAAGAATCCCCACCGCATCAGGTTCGAGCTCAGCAGATTGGCGAACTGCAATTCCACGGGCGCCGCCCAGCGGTGATAAAAATAGTAGTTCGTCTCGCCGTAGCGGTTTTGATACACGATGCGGTTGCCCTGATACACGGCATCCGCGCCGAAGGGCAGCACCCTCACGCTGATGTTCAGGGTCGTGCCCGCGACGCTGAAGTCCCCCACCGGCGCGATGGCATAGCGCTGAATGTGGATGGATTCCTGAGGAATCTTCAAGCATCCCGTAAAAGCAAGCGCCGCGAAGAGAAGCCCGGCGATCCTGACTGCAATTCTCATACTTCGTTCCTATTTTTCCCTGGGCGGAGGCGCGGTGTACAGAAAGTTGGAAGGATACGATTCGAGCACTTCCATCAGCTCATTCAGTTGAAAAATCACCTGAGTCAAAGATTCCATCGTATGGTTCACCCCCACGAGGATTTGATTGGACTGGTAATTCAGCCGCACGAGAATATCGGCGCTGGTGATCACCAGGGTGTTCAGGTTGCGCGCCAGGCTGTCCAGTTCCATTCCGGACGCCTGCCGCCCCAGAGCGAACGTGAACTGATTGAAATTCTCCGCTCCCTGCCGGAATTCCGCCAGCGTCCTGCGGATCTCGGCGTCGTAGAAGGCGAAATCCAGCTGCTGGATCGCGGCGTCCACGTCCTGCGCCGTGCGGTTGACGCTCTGCGCCCAGCCGGTGAAATCCGGATCCTGCAGCAGGCGGTTGGCATATTCCGCGGAAACAGCGGCGCTATCCAACAGTTTCTTCAACCGCACGGAAATCCCCCCCGTGTCGATCTCGATGATCTTGTTGTAAATGTCCTTCAGCGCCTGCCCGATCTCCTCGAAACCGCCCGGATACGAGGGGATGACGGGGTAGCGCGGGGTGAAATTCAGATCAGGATGCATCAGCAGCTTCTCGCCGTCCACCTTATCCAGCGCGACGTACTTCATGCCGGTGATGCCGGCTAACTCCACCTTCGCCCGCAGGCTGTCGCTGACCCGCAGCCCCGATTCCAAACTCATCACCACTTCAATCAATTCGCCGTCCGGAGCCACGCGGATCTCTTTGACCCGCCCCACCTTCACCCCGCGGAACTTCACATCCGCATCCGGATTCAAGCCCTGCACCGAGGTGTCGAAGTAGGTGGCGTAAGGAGTCATCTCTTGAAACCAGTTCTTGGCGCCTAACCAGATCAAAGCCACAAGCGCGATGATCATCCCCCCGACCATAAACGCCCCCAACCAGAAGGCTTTAGTTCGTTTCGCCATTTCACACACTCCTCGCGTTCACGGATTCCTCGCCTTCACCATTTCCCGCCGAAAGAAGGCGCGCACCTTGGGATGATCGCTCGTCTCCTTCAATTCCAGCGGATTCCCCTGAGCGATGATGCCGTGCGTCTCCGGATCCAACATAATAACGCGCTGCGCGATCTTATAGATGCTCTGCAGCTCGTGAGTCACGACGATCATCGTCGTGCCCAGGCTGGCGTTGATGCCGAGGATCAGCTCATCCAGCTCCACCTGCGTGACCGGATCCAGTCCCGCGGAGGGTTCGTCGAAGAACAGAATCTGCGGATCCAGCGCCATAGCCCGCGCCAACCCCCCCCGCTTCTGCATCCCCCCGGAGAGCTCCGCCGCCGACAGAACCTGCTTGCCGTCCAGTCCCACGATGGAGAGCTTCAAGCGCACGAGGTCCTCCACCACTGCCTCGGGCAGGCGCGTCGCCTCGCGCAGAGGCAGAGCGACGTTCTCTCCCAGCGTCATCGAGCCCAACAACGCTCCGGATTGAAACAGCACCCCGAACTTCTTCGAGATCCGATCGTACTGCGCCTCATCCGCACCGGTGAGCTCCTCCCCGTCAATGAACACCCGACCGGCTTCCGGCGCGCGCAGCCCGATGATGTGGCGCAGCAAGGTGGTCTTCCCGCAACCGCTCTCCCCCAATATGACAAAGATCTCCCCCGATTGAACGTCGAACGAGATGTTCTCCAGCACCGTGTTCGCGCCGAAGCGCACCGTCAAATCCCGCACTTCAATGGTGGGCTGCATCGCGTTAACCTAGATGAATGTAATGCAGTATAACGGCGAACGCGGAATCCGCGACGACGATCAGGAAGATGCCGCTGACCACAGAAGACGTCGTGCTCCGCCCCACGCTAAGGGCTCCCCCGCGGGTCTCCAACCCGCGGTAGCAACCCACGCCCGCCACCAGCACTCCGAACACGAAGGCTTTGAACACCCCCGTGAAAACGTCTGAAAGATCAATCGCCTGCTGCAACTGATTCAGAAAGGCGACAAGCGTCAAATCCAGGCTGGCGATCGAGATGATGACGCCGCCCAGAATCCCGAAGAAATCCGCGAACAAGGTCAGAAAAGGCATCACCAGCATCACGGCGATCATTCGCGGCAGAATCAGATACTGGACCGGCTTGATGCCCATAACCGTCAGCGCGTCCAGCTCTTCGGAAATCTTCATCGTGCCGATTTCGGCGGCAAAAGCCGATCCGGATCTGCCCGTCAGGATGATGGCGGTGATCAGCGGCCCCAGCTCCCGCGTCATCCCGATCCCCACTAAATCCGCGATGAAAATGTTGGCGCCGAACTGCCTGAGCTGAACCGCCGACGAAAACGCCGTGACTAAACCGATCAAGAGGCTGAGCAGCGCGATGATCGGCAGCGCTTCCGCTCCGGATTGCTGCATCAGATAGGCGACTTCACCCCAGCGGATCTTCCCGGGACGGCGCAGATTCGAGAGCAGGATCAGCGTCAGATTGCCGATGAATCCGAGCATCCGGCGAAGATCATCCCCCGCCGCCAGCAGAAATTCGCCCGCCGATTCGAAAAAATCCGGCGTGCGGCGCTGCGGCGCCGCCTCAGACTTCGCCAATTTGTCGAAATCGAATAGGCGCAAGAAACGGCTGACCTCTTCGCTCACCCCGAAAATCGTCAAGGTTGAATTTTTCTCTTGCAGTTCGCGACGCAGATTCAGCAGCATCGCCGCGCCAGCGGAATCCAGCTGAGTCACGCCGCTGAGATCCAGCCGGATTTCGGCATTCCGAACATCCGCCAGCTCCCGCCGCATCCTCGACAGAATTTCCGCCACCGTGTCGAAGCCGACCGTTCCTGCCAGCAGCCACAATCGGCTGTCTTTCGCGTGTCCCTCTGTTTTCAGAGTGTACGCGGACGATTCCATCAGCCTCTAAAACGAATGAATCCGGAAATGGTTCGAAGGCGCATTCCGCCCTCGCGATTCGTTCGGGCGGCTTTGCGCCGGCAAGCGTCAAAACGACCAGTTCACAATCGGAAAAACCGGCAGCATTCCCCCCTGCCGGATGATGTTGACCAGACCGATCTGCAGACCTTTCAACGTCCGCGTGTAGTTAACGAATCCGATCATCAATCCGTTCATATCGCCGGATATATTGACGACCCCCCATTTCAACCCGACCGCTCCCTCTGATGAGGTAACGAATCCAGTCTGCAAGCCGGTGAAATTCCCTTTCGTGATCGCCACGAAATTGTCCTGCCAGCCGGAAAAATCGGCATCGGCGATGCCGACGATGCCGTATTGCAAGCCGACTGAAGATCCGGTCAGATGATTGACCAATCCGACGTCAATGCCGGTCAAGGACGCGTTCTTCCCGTAGATCAGGTTCAAGCGGACTCCGGCGACGTCGTAATCCGCCGGGAAAATCTGCACCGGCGCAAACAGCGCCAGGTTGACGGGCGTGCTCTTCGCCTGCGCCGAACTTCCAGGGAACACGCAGGCCGCGGCGAGGCTAAGAACGAACACGCAATAATGAAACCATATTATTTTCTTCATTGACGACTCCTTTCCTAAAATCTTAAATCTTCAATCTCCAATCTTAAATTTTTATCCGTAGCCGACTTTCCTATTGCGACGTTCCAGCGGAAGATTTCCAGATCAATCGTGTCGCTTTCATCGAAGGCGACGCCTTCCGCCACAAGCAGCGCCCGCTGCAGCTCATACCCCTGGCCGCGGTTCAAAGAAATGCGTCCGAAACGGTTGACAATGCGGTGCCAGGGGAGATTTTCTCTCTCGGACGCGGCGTGCAGAACCCGCACGACTTCCCGAGCGCCGAAGGGATTTCCAGCCGCTGCCGCGATCTGTCCGTAGGTCGCCACTTTCCCTGAAGGGACATACCGAATGACCTCTATGATGCGCTGGTGAAAGGCGGATGGCATACAAAGCAGCAATTCTGATTTTACTTCCGTCAATATAACCGCCCAGCGGGAAAAAATCAATCTGAATTCGAATGAAATGCCGAAAAATTCTGATCTTCAATGCGGACTGAACGCTTTTCGCGATAACTTGACAATATAAAAAAGGGTTTTTAATAAAATTTATCTGTTGACTTTGCCTTTATATTGCTTTATATTTTGAAAGTGAATCCTATTCATTTTTCCGAAGAGGAGTCCCCCATGCGAACCGCAATTTATCTCTTCCTCGCCGCGGCGCTGCTGCTCGCCGCCGCGGCATCCGCCCAAACGCCCTGGA
>CAZUTK010000043.1:0-18157 GCA_964623265.1 uncultured bacterium
AATGCAAATACCCAGCGCTGAAGCTCTGGGCTATTATCCGGCTACGCAGCAGCCATTTCGTGGCGTCCTGTCGGCGCTCTGTTTGTCGCCTTCCGTTCCCGCCGGGGGACGGTGAGAAAATAGCCCAGCCATTTATGGCTGGGCATATGAATCAGGGGCGCCCTAGCGCTTCATGGCTGGGATGATCTACTTGCCCAGATTGTATACGATGCCGGCGAAGATGCCGAAGTAGTTCAAGTCGGAAGCGACGTATTTGACTTCCGCCAAGCCGTCAATCTGGTCGGAGAGCGGCAGTTCCACGCCGCCCAGCAGGTGAAGGGCGAAATCCGTATCGGTGTCGGAGGCTTCTCCATACGGTGTGTCCACCTTCGAACTGCCGAACTGCAGCGCCGGTCCTGCGCCCGCGTAGGGTTTGACGCTCCCTTCCGCCATAAAGTAGTATTTCAGCAGCACGCCGACCCCGATATCTGTGATGCTCGCGTCATAATTGCTGACGCCGGTATCATAGCTCTTGCTCCAGAAGTCCACGAACGCATCGAACGCCAGTTCCGGGATGATGGTCCCGAGCTTGACCTGCAGCCCCAAGCCGAAGGTGTTGTCAATGGGATCCTCCGGCATCACATAGCCCACTCGAGCTCCTATCCCTTTGAACCCGATATCCGCGGCGTGCGCGGCGGGCAATGCAGCAATGAAGCCAAGCAAGGCGAGCATGAGCAGAAAACGGTTCCATTTCATCGGTTCTCCTTCAACTGATTATGAATGTCGTGATTTAACTCAAGGCAATATACATTTTTTCAAGGAATAGTCAAGGGATTTCTGAGGATATTTCAGCAGCGGTTCGACGCAGCCCAGAGGGCGGATTGCAATTCATTTCTGCAGCGCAGCGGTCGCTGCGCGGTGCGAATTCAACCAAGGAGGTCATCATGAGTCTGGATTTTTCTCAAGCCGAAACCCTGAAGCAGACCATCGTGCGGCATTCGCGCGCGGGGGATCTGTCGCTTTACGCGGAAGCTCAGCAGCGAGGCATGACGCTTTCGGAGCTGCTGGAAGAGCTGGATCCCACGCCGCGGGATTTCGGCGCGAAACCCGGTTATCCCGACGCCTTCGAACGGCAGATGCTGGTGCTGGGATTGGCGGGGTCGGGACGGCGCGCCGTCACGGTGGAAGATTTCTATTTGGGCGGCGGGCTGATTCTGCTGCCGGAATACATCCAGCGGGAGATCGAACGCGGATACAGCATGGTGCAGGATCCGCGCGAACTGCTGGCGGCATCCGTGCCGGTCAACGGTCCGTCCATCAAGCCGATTTACATCCGGATGGACAACGCGAAAGAGAGCTTCGCGAAACGTTCTGACGGAGCGGCCTACCCGTCGGTGCAGCTTCTCTACCGCGAGAAGGATGCAGACATCCAAGACAAGGGCAGACGCTTCGATTTTTCCTACCGGGTCATCCGCGGCCAGAGGCTGGACGAATTCCGCGTCTTCCTCTGGTGGATCGGCGCGCAGCTGGCGTACGACGAAATTGACGAAATTTACGACGTGATCGTCAACGGCGACGGCACCAGCCCGGGAGCTGCAAACGTCTTCAGCGGTACGGCCGGCACCTGGGCGTATTCCGATATGGTGCACCTGGCGATCTCCTTCGACGTGCCGTCGCAGATGACGCACGTGCTGGGCACCAAGGCGGACGTGGAGAAGATTCTGAACTTTTCGCAGTATCAGGATCCGGACACCTGGCACGCCGCGGAACTCTTCCGGCGCGAAGGGCGCTACCAGGGGCTCCTGCCGATGAACGCCAAACTGGTGGTGTCGCCCAACGCCACGGCGACGAAGTTCGCGGCTCTGGACAAGCGTTTCGCCATCCGCGAATCGGTGGCGCAGCCGCTGATGATCGAAGCCGAGAAGGTCATTTCGCAGAAGCTGGAATCGGCGGTGATTTCGAAAGAATCGGTGTACACCATCATGGTGGACGACGCCATCAAGGTGTCGGATTACTAAGATGAGGTGCAGCTGGGGAGCGGGAATATGACCCCCGCTCCCCCTAAAACGGGGTTGTCAAACAGCTGGAAGACTTAGTCGAGAAAAAATAAGTTTAAAGAAGTCTAATTCGCCTGTTTTTGGCTTTGTATTTTTCAATAGAACCTTGTTCTTCGAGAGTTTTGAGAGAGCGCATGACACGTCCCTCAAAGGTTTTTCGAGGATTTCCACGGGTTAAGACACCAAGCTCTTTGAGAACACGAGATGTCATTGAATTCAAAGTACAAGACCGGTTCGGGCATTTTGACAGTGCATTGAGAATAGCATTCTGAATTTCTGTTGCGGTGATCTTTTCTGGACGACGCCCTTTCGCTCCCAGATCATTTATCGTTTTGTTAAACGATTTATCGTTATAAAAAAGATCTTCTGCTATTTCTGCTTCTTCACTATTTCTGAGTTTCGCAACATCCTGTTTATTAGGAGCGCTTTGCTTCTTCGCGTTATGATCGCAATATTTGTGTTCCGAGCGTGATTTAGGGAAAATGCCTCGCTTTTCAAGCATGGACCACAGTGGTCGAAGCGCATTTTCTCTATCTATGTAGAAAGCGGACTCTCGCACACGAAAGAACTCCCATCCACAACGTTCGAGTTGCCGTTGGCGTTGCATGTCTTCTTCGTAGCGGTCGGCTCCATGCCATTGGTCACCATCGCATTCGACTGCCAGTCTCACCTGACCGCCATCAACAACGAGGTCAATGCTTTTTTCAGCCACTTTAAATTGAGGGATAACAAAAAAGCCTCTGCGGACTAGTTCAAGGGCTACATCTACTTCGAACCAGCTGTCAAACGGACTGGGGGGCTTCAATTTACTGCGATTATCTTCTTTTGCATGCCTCTCTAAATCATCCTTTTCAATTCCGGAAATTTGTTGTTGTGCAGGATTTTCGAAATGCGCCAGTAGCTTTCGCCGCAGACATTCTTCGTTGAGATCATTGCAAGTGACAGAGTGAAAGAGTATCATTTGATCGCGGGCTCGGCTGGCCGCGACGTTGAAGCGCCGCTCGTCCGCAGCCTTTGTGAGGGGGCCGATTCTCTCATTGCTGGCGGCAACGAGCGATAAAAACATGATATCGCGTTCATCGCCTTGAAAACTGTAGGGGTTGCCGCAGACCAAGCGGCGTCGATCCATTTCCTCAGCTCCCAGTCGTTCGAGCAACAAGTTCTCAATAAGAGCCGCTTGGGCTTCCCCCTGAAGCACCACTACGCCCATCGTCTTGCCGTCATACCGGTGGTCACCGCACAGTTCGGCGATCTTTTGGGCAACGGCTTCGGCTTCCGGACGATTAATTACTCTGTTGCCTAAACCTTCACGATATCCGCCGTTCTCATAAATATGTTCCAATGGGGGCAGCCGATCCTGGCCATACTGCCTCAAGGGAATCAAGGGCGTATCCGAATAGCAAAGTCCGTTGCTGAAACGGATGATTTCCGGCATGCAACGGAAATGCTCGCGCAGCGTGATCCGTCGGGTGCCGTACCGAAGTTTCCCGTGATCGAACAGGCTGCTCTCAATATCGAATGACGACTTGTAGTCGAAGTCATATAGAAATTCTTCCATCAGGCGATGCACCGAATCTCGGGACAAACCTACGGCTTCCGGACTGATCTGCTTGTCATCCCCAACGATCAATATCTTCTTTCCGAGATAAAACAAGGGAAGCGCTTCGAGACCGCATTGCGAAGCCTCGTCAACGATGATCACATCGAACATTTCGGGCGCAGGAGACACCGTATCCCAAACGCGATGCAGGGGCATAACCCATGCAGGGACGGCTTCGCGGCATTGATCGAGATGTTCTTGAGCCACGCGACGATGATGCGGCGCGTGTTTCCCCGTTCCCTTGCCAAGCTTCCGCATGGACTGTTGCCAGGCTTCCATGTGGCGGCGATGGTCTTCCTTGAGCCGCGAGAAACAGAACGACCAGGCGTGAAGGGAAGCAAGTTTCGCGATAATGCTGTTGATTTCGTCTTCGATCTGTTTAGCTCGTTTGGCGAGCGCCGGAACGTCTTCCTGCCGAATGTAATCCTCGATCCAGCACCGCGCCTGCGCCCAATGCCAAGCGTCTCGAATGCGCTGGATCCGTCCCTCCCAATAAAGCTCGTTGCAGGTTTGTTCCAAGGAATTCGCGAACTGCGGAAGCAAGCGGCGCTGTTTCGAGAGGTCTCCGTCCACCTTCTGAAGGTCCTGACGCTGTTTCTCCAAATCCTGAATCATATTCACGCACTGCGCGAATTGATCCGCTTCGCGGCTGCGAATGGCGTTCAACAAGTCGTTTGTCACCGGATGTACGCCGCCTTTGGCGTCCATTCGAGAAACCTCAGCCTCAACGCCTTGGATTTCATCGGCGGCGCGCTGTTTACGGATACGAGCCAATGCAAGGCAACAAGAAGCGATAATCCTTTCAACTTGGGATTCGTCGGACCAGATGGGTTCGCTTATGTCCGGACATTTGCTGATCGCTTTCCGGCATTCTTCGATGAATGCTTTAAGCGCCAGGGCGCTTTCGAGCGCACCGCACAATGACTTGAGAGCCGTCAGCTGGAGAGTACAAGGCCCTTCGATCTTCTCACTTCGCCCTTTCCAGAAATCCCATGCTTTTTCGCATTCAATACGAACCTGCAACGCATCGGCAAGATTTGCGAAATGCTCGACGGTTGTGCATGGGTGTCCGTTAATCTTCACATCTTTGATGACGTACAAACGATCTTTCACCAGTTTGGGCCGAAATGCCCACCAACCCAGTTTCCCGCCATTCTCCATATGCTCTATAAGTTTGCCGGCATCTTCATACAACGACCTGATATCGGTATTGTCCGGAAATTCGATTCGGGTCTCGTCCGCAACCGAAACGACATGTTCGACTGACGCAATAACCTCACTCGTTACATGAAGTAGTTCATGCCAAAGGGCAGAATTGCCGCTCAGAATATCGCGCAAAGCATCGTTCATCCAGGAATAAGGCGTTGCGAGAAGTCTCTTTTTCTTATCCTGAAGAGTTGAGAAAGCGTCACGAATTGCCTCGATGGCTGTAGGCTTGTTTTTTGCCAACAGACCCGCAAACCTTTCATCAGCCCCGCGTGCCGCGTTTTGTTCTTCTTCAGTTGCGCTTCTTTCCTCCCGCACGAGATTGGCAAAACGCTCAAGGGGTGGCAACTTTTTGGGCCATGCAAGGCCCAATTCACGGCGCTTCTCCGGCGTGAATCGGCGTAGGTTTGTAAGAATGCCAAGCCAATCGTGTTCGGAAATTGGACAAGTCTTGTCAATTGGCACTGCATCTGTAAACCAATCGTACTGAGCTCGATCTCGGTTCACCGCTTCAGCGATTCTTGCCGCCGTCCCTTGATAGGCTCCCTCCGAAATGGACTGCGTATTCGTTTCGGATTCTCGGATGGAGCGGAGCTGCTGTGCAACCTTAACCTTCTCCTCGCGGAGGTTTCGTAGATTTTCTTCAAATACTACGCGCTCCTTTTTGGCGCGATTCTCGTTCCATTCCTCATTTTTACGGAGGATGCCGCCAACACTGGATTCAAGGAAGCGGAGTTCTTCAAGTCCGTGGCCAAGCAGATTGATGCAGAGAGAGCGCAACTCGTCAGGCACCAGTCCTTCAAGAACTTTAAGCGCACGCGGCGTTTTCGCTGTGATGAGGATTCGCTGACCTGTGGCGAGCAGATGACAAATCAGATTTGCGATGGTGTGAGATTTACCGGTGCCGGGCGGTCCTTGTACGAGCACACCGTTTGCCCTTCGAATCATATCAACTATGCGGCGTTGCTCATCGTTTGATGGTTTGGGGAAGAATATTTCACCGTTGAATGCAACGTTCGCATCTCCCGGCGCATTGGGTGGCGCGGGGTCATCATTCATTTTAATTTCTGCGAGGTCCGCAAATTCACCGGGAATGTCTTCGACATGCTTGGCATGCTCAATCTGTTCCTTGATCCGATTCAAGATTTCGGTAAGACTTTTGGCGGAACGCTTTCGCAGGATCAAAGCTGGAGCGTATGTCACGATTGGCTTGGTCGAAATATGGATGTTTTTCTCCGGTGAATCGTAATATTCGCCTAACGGATTGATCGAATGCACCAAGGATCGAAGGACATCTTCTACACATTCCTTTTCCCAAGGATCGTCTTTGGCTTTTGCCAGCGAAGACTTCGCGGATTCTTCTGCGCGCGCAGGCTGAATCTCGATGTCCAGCATGTCGAGTTCAGGGCGCAGCTTTGCGCCTTCTGGGTGGGGATGAACGGTAAACTTTCCCAGTCGGGCTTCGAATTCGAGAATGGCGTCGGCGACGATTAAATGGCGCCGGATGCGCTGTCCTGTGGGCGTTTGCCAAGTCAGCAAGCCCAACCCGATCACGAGTTCGTATTCTTCACCGAGCCGTAGTTGAGCTTGATAGATGCCGAAGAGATCGGAATAGACCTTATGCACTTTCTCCCATGCATTATGCTCTTCCTTCCACGGCAGCCATTTGTCTTTGACATACCGATCCCATACCTGCTGAATTTCACGATGATCCGCAAGGTATTCTGTGTGCAGGATGGTTTCCGGCTGACTCGACCCTTCGCTTTTGTTCGGGTTCGCGTTTTGCCGGGTAATCTCCGGAAGAAGTACTGGCAGATCATTCTTGTTTTGGAGCGATTGCTGGTTCACCCAATCTTCGCAGCGACCGGGAACGGCGGGAGTTTCCGGTTCCCGCCGATTCTGCACTTCCAGCCAGACATCCGATTCAAATTCATCATTGCGCCCCCACGCTAGTGTGAAACAACCTTTTTCGTTGGGAATGTCTGAAAACATCAGAAACTTCTCATACTGTTCAATATCGTAGATCAACTTCGTACTGAGAGATGTCACTTTCAGAAGATACTCGATCAAGCGAATCGCCTTATTATTTTCCTCAGGAAACTTTGAAGAATTCATCTTTTTCTCCAATGATGATTGTCACAATCACCGGCTTCTTTTATAATCACTAAGTTTCCAAACTGGGTGGTAGCTTTTATAATTTACTTTTTTTCTTATTCCGAATCAAGTAAAAAATATCTCTATAGAATAAAATTCTTTTATTCACAATCCTCGGAGCCCCTTATGCCCTTGAACCCCACTGAAAACTACCTGCGCGACCGCCGCGACCACGTCCTGCTGAACTTCGCGGGAACGCTGGGCACCAGCTCCCGCTACCTGACCGGAGCGGGCAACTACGCCGGCGACGGTTATCCTATGCCGGCTCCCGGCAAAGCCGTCCGGCTCTTCGTCTATGACGGCGCCAATGTCCGCACCACCGCCATTCCCACCAGCTTCAATCAGGGCGACCGCCTCTGCCTGATCGCCCAGTATGACGCCCCCTGGTTCCAGGTGACCCTGCGCGTCAACAATCAGGATACCGGCACCTACGTCAATCAGGTGGCGGCCAACGCCAACGTGCAGGCTTCCCTGCTGGTGCAGCTGGCGATCTACTGAAATTGCTGCGGTGACCCGCGCGCGGCGCCGCTCAGATGCTCATCGCGGAAGGGAAGCCTTCCGCTGTAACTATCATTCGAAAGGAGGTATTATGTCCAGTCCATTTACCATTGACAACCAGGGCGTGGGGATGTATCCCGCGCTCACCATGAAGGTGGACACCACCGCCAACAAAGACTTCACTCAGACCGACCTGGACGCCAATCTGACCGCCTGCACGTTATCGGGGAACAATCAAGTCGGGACGGGGTCCGCCGGGGACCGGCTCTTCGGCAAAGTGGTGGCGGTCTCCGCGGAGCTGACTTCGGGGGGGATCCCTGAGACCTGCACGGTGCAGGCGACCGGCGTGGCGCGTTTCAAGTACAACACCGGAGCGGCTCCGGCGGTGAACCAGATGGTGGAAGTGGACGGAGCGGGCAAGGTACGCGTGGCATCCGCGATCGCCGATGTGCCGGCAGGCGGCTTGAAGCACCGCGGAATCGTCATCGCCAAGGACACCGGCAACGAGACGGTGGACGTCTGGCTGGGGTGAGATCCCGCCGCACGCAGGGGCGATTCATCGAGTCGCCCCTGCGATAGAAGCTGACAAAATGAAACCCAGAGCTGAAGCTCTGGGCTATTATCCGGCGTCCTGTCGGACGCTTTGCACCCCGTCGTTCGTCCCACCTGTTTACTACGTAGGTCGGATTCACCGAATTCGACACATGCTGGTTTCTTCCCACCTCGGGGACGATGAGACAATAGCCCAGCCATTGATGGCTGGGACGAACTGGGGGTTATGTTTCATTACACCAGCGTGACTGGCGCATTGCAGGAGATACCATTCTCCAAATTTACCTTTATTTTCGCCAGAACCAAACCAATCCATAAAATCTCAAATTTTCAATCTCCAATCTCAAATTCATCGGAGGCACCTATGTCCTGGACCACCTTAGCCATCATCCGCAAGCATCTGCAGGAAACCGGCGTCGCCGCCACCGTCATCGAAAACGAAGAATACGTCCTGAACGGCACCGAACCGGTGCAATTGGAACATAGGTCCATCAGCGCCGATTCCGAAGAGGTCAAGACCATTGATCTGGGCAGCCCTCACCCCGCTGGCGCCGTCACCCTGACCGGCACCAGCTGGCGCTCGCTGGCTCACGCCAACCTCGTCCCCAACACCGTCGTGGTCGCCGCCGATCAGGCTTTGAACACGGTCTACGTCGAAGGGACCGACTACGTCGTGAACTATGAGGAAGGCAAAGTGAAGCGCGTCGCCGGCACTGCCATCCCCGACGGGGCGTCGGTGTACATCTGGTATTTCTACTACACCGTGCATCTGCGGGACACCGACTATGAACTGGACTACGGTTCGGGGCGGTTGAATCGCCTGGACGGCGGATCCATCGCCGATGGCTCGACGGTGTACGTGGACTACACCACGTCGGCGGGGACGGTGACCGACGACCTGATCAACGAAGCCATCCTGGAAGCCGAGGACAAGATTCAGGCGCGCCTGGGGGACGGAGTCGTCACGGATACGCCCGAGCAGGGGATCATCACCGGCGCCACGGAATTGGCTCTGGCGATCATCTGCAATGCCAAGGCGATGGATATGATGCTGAAGCTGCCGTCGGATCAGGCGGACGGGGCGGCGAACCAGTGGCGGGCGATGTCGCAGCGCTACGAAGAACAAGCCTGGGCGACGCTGGACCGTTTTCTGCAAGCGAGATCCCGGCGAGGACCGGCCGCCGTGCAGAACGAGAGCTGGGGGTTGTGGGCGGATTGAAGCACCCCAGCGCTGAAGCGCTGGGCTATTTTCCTGCCACGCAGTAGCCACTTCGTGGCGTCCTGTCGGACGCGCCGCTCATCGCTTTCCGTTCCCGCCTGCTTTCCATGTAGGTCGGATTCTCCCACGAAGTGGTCACTCCTGATGAATCCGACATATGTTGGTTTCGTCCCCACCCGGGGACGATGAGAAAATAGCCCAGCCATTCATGGCTGGGAATAAAAATCGGATTGCCTCTCTAAACCGCAGATGAAACAGACTTCTGCAGCAGGGTGCTTTTTAGCTAGATGAAACGATCCGTCACGCCGGCGTCAAACGCTGGCGGATGGAATGCATCACTTCATCCACGCGCCGGCGGCCGACCCGAATGCGGGTCAGCATAGGCAGGCCGTGCCAGGCTTCGTGTCGGGCGTGTTCGTAAACGGCGTTGCTGAGCGCCATTTCGTGCAGTTTGATTCCTCTGGATTTCAAAATGACCAGGATTTTGTCGCGCAGTTCGTTGTTTTCCATATTGATCCTCCTAAATGGACGACCAGACCGAGTGTCGGCTTCTCCCGGTCGGCGGTGCAGGTCCGGCGGAGATGACTACTTGACGACGCTGCAGAGAATCCTGGATATTCCGGAACGAAACGACGCTTTCAGAGCACTGTTTCGCCCGATATAATTTCCGCAAAAAAACTCAGGGAGTCAAGAGAGAAAATGCAAATTGCATTGTTCCGGGTCGCGGCGACACGGCTGCGTTGCCGTCTGCGTGAGCAGCACCCAGCGCGTGCGTCCTGTCGGACGCTCGTTCATCGCCATCCGTCCCCGCCTGCTTTCCATGAAGGCGGATTCGCCCACGAAGTGGTCACTCCTGATGAATCCGACACAAGCTGTTTTCGTCCCCACCCGGGGACGGTGAGAAAATAGCCCAGCCATTCATGGCTGGGAATGAATCTTCTTACGATCTGTCGAAATCCGGAAAGGGACGTAAAGCGGGCACCAGCGCACCAGCGCCGTTCCCAGCGGGATCAGCCCGATCAATCCCCACCAGCTTTGCAGGATCAAGCCTATGGCTAAGATCGCCAGCCCGATGATGATGCGGATGATGCGATCCGCGTTTCCGATATTGCAATGCATTTTGAATGCCTCCGATAGTGCTGTTTATTGTATTAGATGCGGTGTTGGATGAAAGGGTGCAGATCCCGTCAGCATTTCGCCGGTTCGGCTTCGGTGAAGAAGCGGATTTTAAAGGTGGTGCCTTCACCGGGGCTGGAATCCAATTCGATGGCGCCTTCGTGCTCATCTATGATCTGTTTGCAGATCGCCAGCCCTAAGCCGTTGCCCTTCTTCTTGGTGGTGAAGAAGGGCTGAAAGATTTTTTCGCGGATCGGTTCGGGGATGCCCGGTCCGGTATCGCGGATCACCAGAAGCACTTCCGATGCGGTGCTCAGCGTGGCGATCTCCAGTTCGCCGGATCCGTTCATCGCTTCGATGGAATTCTTGATCAAATTGATCACCACCTGTTCGACGGGATCCGGATCAATTTCGACGCTGGGCAGATCCGGGCTCAGAGCGACCCGCAGCCTGACGCCGTCCGGAATCTGGCCGGAGAGCGCCGCCAGCGAGTGCTCCACCACCTCGTTCAGATTCCAGCGGCGGCGTTCCACGCGCACCGGCCGGGAGTATTTCATCACGTCGGTCAGCATCTTCTCCAGCCGCGCGGTTTCCTGCGCGATGATCGTCGCGCCTTCGCGCACCTTGTCCGCGTCCTCCGGATGTTTTTCCAGATGCCGCGCGAATCCTCCGATGGTGGCGAGGGGATTGCGGATCTCATGCGCCACGTGAGCCATCACTTCCCCCACTCGCGCCAGTCTCTCGCGATGATGCAGGGATTTGCGGCTGTCTTCCAGATGAGTGCGGGTCTTTTCCACTTCGGTGAAGAGGGTCTTCAGGTAAAAATGCAGAGACGTCAGATCCGCGCCGTCCGCGGCGAGTCCGGCGGCTTTGCCGTCGGATGAGAAGTCGCGCAGGTCCGCGGCGATTCTCTTCAGGGGATTGAAGACGCCGCAGATCAGCATGTAGATCAGTCCCGTGCCCAGCGCGGCGATCAGCACCACGCTGGAAGCGATGATCCAGGTCAAGCGCTTCACGCCTCGTTCGCCCTGCTCCAGTGCTCGCTGGATATTGGTGCGATTCACATCCAGCAGTTCGTCCGTGACGGCGGAAACCTTCATATACAGAGCGTTGAGATCGGTGGAATAGGCTGATTTCGCCGATTCGACGTCGCCCTGGCCGAAAAGCCGCACGATCTCATCGCGCTTTTCGTCGTATTCGTCAAACGCCTGCGCCACCCGGGCGGCCAGCTCGCGTTCCCGCGGGGATTCCGCCAGAGCCTCCGCGCGCGTCAGCAAATTTCGGAAGACAGGTTCGTGGCGGTTCATCTCTTCCAGCCACAGGACATCGCCTTCGCCCAGGAGGTAGGAGGCGATGAAGCCTTTCTGCCGCAAGAGAGCGATATCCAGTTCTGCGGCGGTCAGCATATCGCCGACATTCTTGCTGATGACTTCATCCAAGGTCCGTTTCGCCTGCCAGGAATAGATCAATGCGGCTCCGGCGCCGATCATCGCCGCCAAGACCAGACCGGTGACGACCGCCGTGGTCTTCGTGTAAAGTTTCATCCGCATCTTCGTATTCCTCGTGTTGGACAGAAGGAAGGTGAATCGGGAAAATCGGGGAGCTTTACTCTTTCAACCCGCACGGCGGTGGGGAGTTCCTGACGGGAAAGGCGGGTGAGAAATTTAGACTCAGGAGGGGCTTTTACTTTTTTCCGATATTCATTCCGAGTTTGTATCCGGCGCCCAGATACTTTCCGATCCCGTAATACTTCCTCACGACTGGTGCGTAGAGGATCGGCTGCACTTTTTCGATGTCCGGATAGCCCTTCTCATCCAGCAAGCCATCCTCGGCTTTGACGTCTAATATCTCGCCGACGAACTGCGTATGCAAGCCGATTTCGTGCACGAAGAGGACCCGGCATTCGAGGATCAGGGGGAATTCCCCGACATAGGGAGCGTCCACTAAGTCGCTGCGGACCGGCGTCAAACCGCTGACTTCGAACTTGTTCACATCCCGCCCGGAGGCGATGCCGAAGTAGTCGGCTTCGGCGGCGTATTTTTCCGATGGGACGTTCACTGTGAAGGCGCGGCGCTTTTGGATGCAGTGATAGGTGTAGGTGGCTTGGCGCAGAGCGACCGCCACGCAGGGCGGTTTCGAACAGCAGATGCCGCACCACGCCGCCGCCATCACGTTGGGCTTGCCCTCCTCGTCGTAGGATCCGATGATCCAGTTGGGGGTGGGGTAGATGAGCGTTTGAGCTCCCAGAGATTTTTTCATCACGTCACCTGTTTGAACGGGTTGGAATGAGATCGGCGTCGCACTGCGCCGGGGATCTGCGGCGACGGTGCGAGGAATGGTCTTACAGTAAAAGCAGCACGATCCCCGCCAACCCCGCTGCGGCGGTGGGGAGAAAGGCCAGGACCGACTTGCCGGCATCCCGCGCCCACACAGCGATCGTCCACCCCTTGAAGTTCAAGGCAGTCTTGTCCAATTCCTTTTCCCAGATTCGAGACTTTCCCTGCACATCTCCTAAATTGTAGGAAGCCGCTTTTTCGGGTGCGGTCAATGTGAAGGCGAAGCGGTCTCCGTCGGATTCCTCCGTCAGGCTGAAGATCGGGCTGCGGGGGAAGCGGTCCTCGATGACGGCTTGCGATGGCGGATCCAGCTGCTTTTTCACCTTGAAGCCCAGACCGATCATGCGGATGTTGGTGTCGGGAGAATCCGGCACGGGCCTCACCCACCAAACCACGCTTTCATCCTGCGGACCGATCAGGTAGCGTTCGGGGTTCAAGGTATCGCTCAGCACGAGGCGGTTCTTCAACGTAGTGCGGAAGAAGTCGAGATCCTCTTCCGTCGGCAGGGGCAGGTTGGTACCGGTGGAGAGCGTCATCGAGTACCAGGCATCCGCTTGGGGAGTTTCCCAATCCTTGGGATCCATCAGTTCGCGCGGATGCACCTCGACGAAGCCCCCGTAAATGTCTCCCCGGTCCTTCGCGTTCTTCAGAAAGTCGAAGATCTGGTTGCCGCCGGGATGATTCTCGTAGAGCCGGTTCAGGTCGGCGATGACGCGGTCTGCGGGAGCGCGCAGGACGCCCTTCAGTTCTTCGCTCAGCAGAGCCGCCGTTGCGCGTGCTTCCTGCGCCATGCGCCGGCTTTGGCGGTAATCGGATCGAATCTGATACGTCAGGGCGGCGATCAGCAGCAGAACGCCGACGATGCGGGTGATTTTCTTCATTTCGTTGCTCCCGGCGATGCCGAACTTCGCGCTGGATCGGTCATCGTAATTGCAAATGGAATCCCTCTATAAAATGGAAAAAAAGGATGAAATTTGCAAGAGGAAATGCAGGGAAGTCTGTTGAGATCCGCCTCGATGCAGCAAATTCGTCCTTCTGCGACGCGTGCCGGAAGGATCACCTTTTCGAACGCCCATCCGTGAACGGAGTTCCTGATCTATGCCCGATACCTTTTACACCCGCCTCGATTTCTACCGCCTGCTGCACGCCGGCAGCGCCGATCTGCCCCGGCTGGCGCAGACGCTGCGCGTCTCGATCCGCACGTTGAAGCGCTGGAAGGAGAGCTACGACCCCGTGCGCATCGCCGGCGGATCGCTGCCGGACAGTGACGAAGGGGATCCGCCGGCGTCGGAAGGTGCGCCTTCCGCCGGGGCTGTTTCCGGGGAGGACGGAGCCCGGACGGCTGATCAACCGGAAGCAGAAATCGCGCACTTTGTAAGACACAGCGACCGGGACGAGATTTTGAGAGCCTTGCGGCGGGAGGCGTTGGACGGCAACGTCCAGGCTGCGAAACTTTTACTGGCGGAATATGAGGGGAATCAGAGCGCCAGCGAAGAGGAAGTTTTAACGATTGAACAGGCGGCGGAGTTATTGCGGGAGTGGTCGAAACCGCCTGTGGGATGAGTAGAAGGAGTTACGGACGGTAAAATCTGCCATTCGCCGCGCTGGAGACGCGGCGACAGATGCCGTCAAGCGCGGGATTTCACCGGATGGATGCGGGATTCGGATCAGGACGACCCGAATTCGCATCACGTCTTTTCGATGATCTGATGGACCCAGTCCAGGATGCGTTCTCTCTGGTCTTCCGGGTCCCCGTCTATTTTCAGCGGTTCGACGATCAGTTCGGCGCCGCACTTGCGCAGGTTCTCTTCGATCACTTCCACCGACCGGCAGAAATCGTCCGGGTAGCCTTGAGAATCCCCTAAGCCGAAGACGGCGGCTTTCTTGTTGTTGAGATTGACCTCCGTCATCTCATCGAGAAAAGGGATGAACTCGTCGGTGACGTCGCCGCTCCAGTAGGTGGGGCTGCCCAGGATGATGAGGTCGAAGTTCTTCAGGACGCTCGGGAAAATTTCGCCCGCTTCCTGGGTTTTCACGGTATATCCGGCTTCGGTCAAGCCTTCGCGGATCCAGTCCACGCAGGTTTCGGTGTTGCCCGTCAAGGTGCTGTATGTGATGATGGTATTCATATTCAGATCCTGATAGATGTCTCGGCAAATTTTACGTTGAAATGCTCCGGTGGTTTGACTTCGATGTTTGATTTTCTGCTTCACAGCGTCGCGCGCCTTTCGAACGCGACGAGATGTCTTGGATCAAGCGGCATCGGAAGATGAATTCGACGCAATTTCGGCAAATCTACGAGGCGTACTGCGATCCCTTCAGCTTTCTCACCGGCTATTTGAAGACGCTGGATCCGGTCAGCGGAGTGACGCCGTATCCGGACTGGTCCCACCTGCGCAGATTGACGGGGAGTCTGCTTGAGAATCCGCGGGTTCTCGTCGTGAAGTCGCGCCAGATGATGGCGACCTGGACGGCGCTGGGGTTGCTGCTGCATCGCGCCGTCTTCGGGACGCCGGGCGTCTATCTCTTGTTGTCCCGGAATGAACGTTCGGCTCGAGAACTACTGGACCGGCTGCGCTTTTTGATCGCCGGTCTGCCGCCGTATTTCCGCCCGCGCGTCGGGGTGAACAATTCCGAGGAGCTGGAATTCGAACGGCGGGACGTGCGCATCCTCTCTCTGCCCGCCACGCCCGACGCGCCGCGCATGCATTCGCCCGCCGGCGTGATCTGGGATGAAATGGCGTTCACGCGCTATGCCGAAGAGATCTGGACGGCGCTGAAACCGGCGCTGGATTCCGGCGGATTTTTCTGGGGGATCTCCAGTTCGGGCGGACCGGGAAACCTCTTCGCCCGGCTGGCGCAGAACCCCGCGGCGTACAGCCTCACCCCCGTCTGGCTGCATTACCGGGATCACCCCGCCCGGGACGATGCCTGGGCGCAGCAGGCTCGCAAGGGGCTGTCCCCGCTGCGCTGGGCGCAGGAATACGAGATCAGCTTTGAAGCCTCGGAAGACCGCGTCTATCCGGAATTTCAGATCAGAACTCACGTTCTGGTCGAGCCTTACACTGTGCGACCCGATTTACCGATTTACCGCTCCGTGGATTTCGGGTTTTATCACCCTGTTCTGCTCTATTTTCAAAAGACCGCCGACGACCGCATCATCCTATTCGACGAGTGGATCGGCGACCGGGCGACGCTGCAGGATCTGATCGCCGCGATCCGGTCGAAGGACGAGCAACACGGGATCTGCGAGCGGGATGTGGAGTGGACTTCCTGCGATCCTGCGGGGCACAGTCCGGGAGAATCGGGCGTGTCGCCGATTGATCGTCTCAAGGCGGCGGGCGTGAAAATTCGGGCGAAGGCTTCGCGCATCGAGGAAGGGGTGGATCTGGTCCGGGAGCTGCTGCGCGAACGGGAGGGGGCGCCGGGCTTGATGGTGTCGCCGGCGGCGGCGAAGACCATCGAGGATTTTCAAGGATACCGCCTGCGGGAAGACGGTTCCGCTCCGGAAAAAGACAACATCCACGACCACACGATGGACGCCGTGCGCTATTTCGTCGTCCACTGGCTGGGGTTTCGAGCGAAGCAGTTCCCGCTGAAGGCGCGGGTGCGGGGATTGAAACCGATGCCTTGAAAGACCCTTATCAGGACGGAAAACCAGGCTTCCGATTCAAAGCTTCGGCAAACAGAGTGCAGCCGGTTCAGTATTCCACCTTCACGTGCCACAGTTTCGTCTTGCCGGTGAAGCGGACGTAAACGCAGTGATTCTCGTTCAGATACGGCGTCAGATCGGCGCTGCGCTGGACTTTGCCGTCGCTTTTGCCCTGGATGACGTTGTTCGTCCAGCGGAGGTTGTCCGGCGAGGCGTCCATGCGGAAGGCGCTCCCTTCGATCTCGACCTGGATGGCGGCGGATTCCGCCGGATAAACGTTGAATTTGTAGGTGAAGAAGCCGTCCCCGGAAGTGCCGCGATAGAGCTGATCCCGGTTGTCGCGGGTGTTGGTGTAGCTGCCGCTTTCCTCCCAGAGGAAAGGCCCTTCCTGGCCGTCTTCACCTCTTAGGTGCGGGTAAAATTCCAGCGGATACCGCCGGGTCATCTTCGCCTTCTGCGCCAGCGCGACGAATTCCGGCATCCCCACCAGTTCGTACTGACCCGGGAAGGCTTTTTCCAGAGCTCGGACGCAGTTCAGCATATCGGTGGGAGTCATAAACCAGTTGACCCAGGTCAGATGGAGAAACAAGGGCCGCCAGGGAGCTGTTTCCACCATCCTAACTATGATACGGGCGATATCTTCGCTGCTTTCCCGATTGTCAGCGCCTGCACCGTATGTATTTCGAATATAGGGGAAAAGGGGCCGCGATTCCGGCCAGTAGATCCCCTGATAAGCGAATCCACCGCGGTATCCATCGCGGATGGCGATGGCGTTCGTCAAGTTGGTGATGTGGGATTCCACCGTGGGACTGGAAATCTTCGGGAAGCTGTAATAATCATGGAGATAATCCGCCACCACGAGCCCCGTTTTCTCCAGATAGAGATTCGCGTATTCGTCATAGCGGCCGAGCATATCCCCGAAGTTTTCATGGGTGAACAAGGCGTATCCCACCGGCAGATCCGCGGTGAAATAGTCCATCGGCGACGCATTGTCATAATACCAGCGCATCATGCCGCGGCAGAAATTCCACGCCAAACCGTTCATCGTCCAGTTGATGGGGATTTTGCCGCGCGCGGGATCGCGCCATAAGCCGCCTCGGACACGGCTGTTCTCGTACCCCCGATAAATGACGCCGAATTGGTCTCCGTCCGTGACAGTGAACGTCAGATACACTTTATCCGCATCTAAATTCACCTCGTCCGGCGAAACCGACCGCTGCCGCAGCGGTGCCTCGAAGAGCGGACTGACCGCCGCATGAACGGAGGCGTTCGCCATATCCATAGAACCGGCGTGGAAGCAGCGCAGTTGCGAGATGAGCTTGATGTTATCAATCTCATTGCTGGGCCAGCCGCGGACCATCGTGAAGGGTCCGGTCGCGGTCAAAATCCGCTTGTAGAAATCCCGCGCATAGCGACTCGCGTTCCACCATGTCGCCGGAGTCGGACTCGGTTCCATGTAAAAAGTGAATTCCCCGGAACCGATTGGGTAGTCGTTGATCCAGGGTTGCGCACGGTTGCCCCGCCAATCGTTCTCATGGGCTTCATTTCCGTAGTTCAGCGTGACGGAACGCTTCTTCGTCAGGGGGAGCAGGTGATCTATCGCCCACTGGTAGAGATCCTTGCGAGTGCGCCAGGGGGCATCGGAATTTCGCGCCTTCCACTGGTTGCGCAGGTCGAAGGCGTTCGGCGTCTTCAACTTGTCGCCGCCTGAACCCAGCTTCGCGCGGTATTCGTCCGGCAGCAGCGTGAAACCGTCGGCCAGCCCCAGCGTGCGCTGCGTTGCCGTGT
>CAZUTK010000043.1:18167-28095 GCA_964623265.1 uncultured bacterium
GGCTTCCAGAAGCGGCACATCGTCCGGATGCACCGGCACGGCGTTGCCGAAGATGCCCGACATCGTGGTGGCGAGGTTGGCGGTGGCGGCTCGGGTTTCTTCGACGTCCCCCCCTTCGAAGGGATCCACGATGATGTAATAATGAATATTGGTGTGCCGAACTACCCAATCGAGGAGCTCTTCCGAATTCATCTGGATGATTCCCAAACGAAGCCGCAAAGAATCAGTTCCGGCGCGGGATGCATAATACTCCCGCCAGAATCTATCGGGAAAACCGTCGAATTCGAAGTAGATCATCGTGCCTTCCGGAGCGGTGCGGTTGACCAGCCCCTGGATCGCCGCCAGAGTCATCATCTGCCAGAGCGTGGTGCCCTTGTTGACCTGCATAACCCGCAGCTTCTGCGGCGTGGGCCATTGAGCGAACGTGTTCAGCCCGCTCAGACGCTCCGCCCAGGGAGAAGCCGCAGCTTCTTCAGCGGGAAACGATCCTTGCGAATCGTGCGCCGCTTCAACGACGGCTTCCGCTTGCGGCAGAGTTCCCTCCCGGGGAGGATTGCCGGCGCTGCGGCAGCCGAGGAAACAGAGCAGAAGTGCCGCAAAAATCCGGCGCCGCCGGCTGTTCCGGAAGTGGCTTATAATTCCCATAGTACGCCCTTTTCTGAATGGTTTATGCTATTGGCAGGCTGAACGACGAAAGCCGCTTCAAGCGGAATTCATCGTGTGATTATGATAATCCGAAATCGGGAAAAAGTCAAGCGAAAGTCCGCTGAACTTGCCAGTGCGCGGCGGGGCATCGGGACCGGTGCGCCCGTGTGAAACGGCACGTGCAATTCGCGCTGAATACAAAAGGGCGGCAACCGCCGCCCCTCTCCGGATTCTCTTCTGAAATCTTCATTTACCGCCGGGCGGCAGCGGCGCCGGTACCTCGTTGCGGATCGGTCTCAAGGACATAAGGTAATTGAACATCGCGTTCAAATCTTCGTCGCTCATCGCCGCCAAATTGAACCAGGGCATCGGAGGCAGGATGTCGCGTCCGCCGCCCAGATGCTTCCCGCTGCGCAGTACCTCGCGGAAATCATCCGCCGTCCAGTAGCCCATACCGGTCTCCTTGTCCGGCGTCAGGTTGTAGGCGAAGCTGACTCCCCAGGGACCCGCCCAGGCGGTCAGATTGTTGTTGGTCAAGCCGCCCCATTTGTCGGGCCCGAAGAGCTTCGCGGGGATCTCCGGCAATTTCTCGTCGGCGGGATGCCCGGAAAGCAGCCGGGCGGCGTCGGGAATCGGGCCTTTCGGGGTGAAGACCTTGGGGGAATGGCAGTCGTTGCAGCCCGAAGTCGTCACCAGATATTCGCCTCTGGACATCTTGGCTTTCGGCGCGGTTTTTTCCTGCGCCTGAGCTCCCGCCGGCGGCATCGCTGCGAGGATCCATGCGAAACTGCACGACAGAAGCAAAACCATGCTGACGGTTTTCATGGAAGAAATCTCCATAAATAAGGGAAAGGATGTGAGGGTTTAGTATGCGCCGGTGACACGGTGCGGATAAAGGAAGGCGCCTTAAGACGGTGGAATCAGGCGCCTTCCGCTTCAGGATTTTCCGCCGCTCCTTCCGCCTGCCCAGCCTCGGAATTCTTCTTGCAGACGCCGACGACGGCGTGGAAGAAGACTAGCAGAATGAATCCGAATAGGCTCAGGATCAGCAGCCAGCCCAGAAGCGAAAGAAAGGTTTTCAGTTTCATATCGCACTCCTTCACTACAGATCTGCCGGAAATCGCAGCGGATGGGATGCAGGACGACCGTCCGCGCCGCGTCACGGGACGGGACCCGCCGCGCGGATCTCCGCGTTCACGTAGCTTTCGTATGCTTTGAAATTCTCGGCGAATTTGGCAGCGAGTTCGCGCGCCATGCGGTCATAGGCGCCAGGATCCTTCCAAGTCTTTTTCGGATTCAAGATCTCCGCGGGCACACCTGGCGCGGAGCGCGGCACATAAACCCGGAAGACGGGATGCGGGTCGTATTCCACCTCGTTCAGTTTGCCCTCCAGCGCGGCGTTGACCAGCGCGCGGGTGTGCGGCAGGGACATCCGCCTGCCTGCGCCGTAGGGTCCTCCCGTCCAACCGGTGTTGACCAGCCAGCAGGTGACTCGGTGGCGCTGGATCTTTTCGCCCAGAAGTTCTGCGTATTTCGTCGGATGCAGCACCATAAAGGGGGCGCCGAAGCAGGCGCTGAACGTCGCCTGCGGTTCTTTTTGCATCCCGGATTCCGTGGAACTTTGTTCCGTGCCGCCCAGCTTGGCGGTGTAACCCGAGATGAAATGATACATCGCCTGTTTCGGAGTCAGCCGGGCGATGGGGGGGAGCACCCCGAAGGCGTCCGTCGTCAGCAGGATGATATTCGTCGGATGCCCGCCGCGCTTTTCCGGAACATGATTGGGAATGTGCGACAGCGGATAGGCGGCGCGGGTGTTTTCCGTCAGCGAATCGTCGTCCAGATCCAGCCTGCGGGTAACGGGATTGTACGCCACGTTCTCGAGGATGGTCCCGAAGCGCCGCGTCGTCTGGAAGATCTCCGGTTCCTCCGCTTCGGAAAGCCGGATCATCTTGGCGTAGCAACCGCCTTCGAAGTTGAAGACTCCGTTGTCCGACCAGCCGTGCTCGTCGTCGCCGATCAGGCGCCGGTTGGGATCCGCAGAGAGGGTGGTTTTTCCGGTTCCGGAAAGCCCGAAAAAGACGGCGACATCGCCGGCTTTGCCCATCGTGGCGGAGCAGTGCATCGTCAGGACGCGTTCTTGAGGCAGCAGGAAGTTGTCCATGCTGAAGACGGCTTTTTTGATCTCGCCCGCATACGCCGTTCCGCCGATCAAAATCCACTTTTTCGACAGATGGATCAGGATGAAAACGCCCGACTGCGTCCCATCCGTCTCCGGATCGGCGTAGAAGCCCGGAGCGTGGATGACGGTGATCTGCGGGACGTGGTCTTCGAGCTTTTCGGGGGGCGCTTGGATGAAGAGATTGCGGGCGAAGAGACTGTGCCAAGCGGTTTCCGTGATGATCCGCACGGGCAGTTGATAATCCGGATCGGCGCCGCTGTAGCAATCCTGAATGAAGACTTCCTTCCCCTGAAAATAGGCGCGCAGGCGCTGGTAGAGAGCCTGAAAGCGATCTTCCGAGATGGGGCGGTTCGAATCGCTCCACCAGACCAGCGGCTCGCTGGTGGCTTCCCGGACGATGTATTTATCCCGAGCGGCTCGACCGGTGTGCGTCCCCGTGCGCACCGCGATAGGACCCAGATGCGTGATCACCCCTTCGCGGCGGCGGATGATCTGCTCATAGAGCGTGGGGGTGTTGTAGTTCCAGCGTTCCGCCGCCAGATGGCTTAAGCCGTGCCGGCTTAAATCATACTTGCTCTTGATGTATTCGTCCACCATTCCGCGCCTTTCTTCTCTTAAGAATCAGGAAGCGCTCTTGCGCCAGCCGCTCCAGACCGGCTTGCCCTTCTCGTCGCGCAGAGTCAGGATTTCGTCGCCGCGCTTCACCTCGGCGGCGATCACGGCGCTCTCCCCGTCCAGCTTCACCTTGCAGCCCGTCACTTCGATCTGATCCTTCGGCGCGATGATGACGTCCTGATTCTCGATGTACCAGGCGGGTCCCAGATGCACCGAGACGGTCTCGCCATCCGCCGTCTCCAGCTGCGCGTGAACGCCTTGCGTCATCCCCTTGATCGGCTTGATGTAGTCAATCGCAGCGACTTTGCCGGAGAAGGTCGCCAGCTTTTTTGGATTGAACAGCCTGTCGTATTTCGTGCCGATGCCCCAGCCGCCCATGGTCTTCTGGCGCTTGCGCCTTTTGGCGATCGCCAGAGCCACCAGCGAGGCGCCCGCGGCGGCCGCTACCGCAGATGCGGCGATGAGAGTTTTCTTCTTGTTCATCTCGGCTCCTTTCACTCGACATTAAATCTAACGAACGAACATTCAGAAAGTTCTACGATAACCAAGCGAGAATAGTGTGGAAAAAATGCGGAAAATGTGAAATATTTTGCAACCCGTGATTGTGTGCAACTTTTGGATGCTTTGAAGGTCTAATTCTAAGAAGGATGAACGTAAGAGGAGATGCGCATGCCTGGGGGTGATGACGGTTGGTGATGCGGATGGTCACGGTTGCTTCATCGGCGCGGGTTCTTGGTTCAGCTTCTGCGGCGGGATGGGCTGCTGCACCGGATTGGCGATGGGCTTTAGCGACATGAAGTAGTCGAACATCGCCTTCAGATCTTCGTCGCTCAGCGCGCTGAACGCCGTCGGCATCGGCGGCAGAAGGGAGCGGCTGCCGTCATGCAGCATCCCGGTGCGCATCACGTCTTTGAACGTATCGAAGGTCCAGTTGCCGATGCCGGTCTCCTTGTCGGGAGTCAAATTACTGCTGAAACTGACTCCCCACGGACCCACCCAGGCGGTCAGGTCATTGGTGAAGAAACCTCCCCATTTCTGCGGTGCGATCAAGTCTCCAGGAATTTCCGGCAGCTTCATCGCCGCGGGGGATCCGGAGAAGAGGCGTTCAGGATCGGGCTGAGGACCCTTAGGACCGAGAATCTTCGGCGAGTGGCAGGTGTGGCAATCTTCGACCAGCGCCGCACCGCGATCCATTGATCTCTGCTCGTTCTGTCCTGAATGAATCGGCTTAAAAATTCCTGCCGTCAACGCTAGCATTACTGCCGCAGCCGCAATGTATCCAATCATTCTTGATACCATTCTTTCTCTCCTCAACTGTGTTGAATTATTTGAAATGATTGAATTTATTACCGATGGAATCGGTCCAAAGGATTTTCGGCGGCGATGCTATTATGATGTACGGGAAGGCGAAAGATTCGTTGGAAGGATTTAGAATTTTTTATCGTAGGTTGCGAAGCGCGGGGTGATCGAGCCGAATGGTGGCGGTGTCGGGCCAAAATCCGGCGCGCAAGAACGAATGTAGAGGAAACGGACCGCGCAAAGATGGGCGGATCGCAGGATCAGCGCAGCTGCCGCAGCGTCTCCAGGACGATCTGCGCGGCGTTGCCCGCCGCGACGGCGTAAAACTGCTCGAAGTCGGTCTTTGCGTTTTCGTCCGCGTAATCCGAGAGGGCGCGGATGATCAGGCAGGGGACGCCGAATTGGTGGCAGATCTGCGCCACGGCGGCGCTCTCCATATCTACCGCTTCCGCCTGCAGCCGGCGGCGAAGCTCCGCCTTCTTCGCCGATGACATAATGAACCCGTCCCCGGTCGCGATGACGCCGGTGAGGATGAGGGGAGGCCGGGCTCCTGTGCCGGTTAGGACCGGCTCGAGCCGCACATTCTTCGCGGCTTGTTGCGCCGCCGCCAACAGCGTCGCATCCGCCGGGAAGAAGACCGGATTGCGCTCGCCGGTGAGGGGGTTGCGCACGCCGAAGTTGGCGATGCTGTCGGCGTAAACATCCCCAAGGTCATGTTGAACCGTCGCGGAAGCGAGGACTAGATCTCCCGGCGCTAAATCAGGATTCAGAGCGCCCGCCACGCCGGAGAAGAGGAGCCCCTTGGGTTTGAAGTGTTCCAGCAGCAGGGTCGTCGTCATCGCGGCGTTGACCTTGCCGACTCCGACGTCGGTGAGGACGACTCTGCGCTCGGCGATCTTGCCCTTGGTGAAGTTCATCTCGCGGATTTGTCCGGTCTTGCGATCTTCCATACGGGCGAGCAGAGCGGCGGTTTCGTCGGGAAGGGCGCCGACGACGATATATTCCGTCTTCCAGCGGTTGGATTCGCTCAGGCTCTGCCAGGCGAGGTATAGGATCAGCAGAGCCAGCAGGCTGTAGCGGAGGATCTGATGGGTTTTCATAGGGCTATTCTCCGGGGGGGAGTTCGGCGGCGGCATCGGATGTCAAGCCTTCGCGTCGGCGCAAGTCCTCGATCTGATTCAAAGGTTTTTCCAATGTCTTCTTGCGGGTTCCGACCATCTCATCAAAGGCTTCTTGTGATTTCTGCAGGTGAACGCCGACTTTATCCATGACATCACTGAACTTTTTCCATTGCTTGTTGAATTCGCCGTAAAGACTCAGGATTTGGTGGGCGGTTTGTTCCAGACCGAAGTTCTCGACCGCCTGCCGGATGACCGCCAGCACGGCGAATAAGGTCACCGGTGAGCAGAAGACTACGTGTTGTTTCAAGCCTTCGTCGAGGATCTCCCGATCTTGTTCGTGAATGAAGGCGTAGATTTGTTCGTTGGGAATGAAGAGCAAGACGTAATCCACAGTGTTTTCGCTGGGATTGATGTATTCCCTGCCGGCAACTTCTTTGATCCGATTCTTCACATCACTTAAGAATTTCTTCCGATAATTTTCCATTCCGGCTTTATCTCCTGCGGACTCACATTCCAGATAGCGCAGGTAGTTCTCCAGCGGAAATTTGACGTCCATATTCACCACCAGGTTGCGGGGCAAGAGAAAGGTGTAGTCGGGGCGCTTTCCGGTGGACGCAGCGGTCAATTGTTTCCGGTAATTGATGTTTTCGACAAAACCGGCGATGCGCAGGACGTCTTCCGCCATGCGTTCGCCCCATTGACCGCGTACTTTGCTGCTGGCTAAAGCCTCTTTCAACTGGTGGGTTGTATGCATCAACTGATCGGTCTGTTTGACCGCTTCTTGCAGTTGTCTGTCCAATTGGCCGAATTTCTGTTCGCGGTCCTTTTCCAGCAATTTCATCAATTCACCGACCTTTTCCAGCTCATCGGTCATCGCCTTCAATTGCTGATCAATCAACGCTTTTTTCGATTCCAATTCTTTCGAACCGGCTTGAGTCTGCGTGATCAGTTTCTCCTTCGCCAGCTCCGTCAATTGCTCGTTCGCCTTTCTCAAGGCATCCAGCGATAAGCTGCCGAAGGCGTTCTTGACGGATTCGATGACCTGATCCACCTGCTGCATGCGCAGGTCGTCCGTCTCTTTGATCAATTCCTCAGCGATCTGCCGGGCGCTGCGCGATTGAATCACGCGCAGTACGTATGCGGCTGCGAAACCCAGCGCGAAGCCGGCAACGATGGATACGACGATCAGAATCATCATTGTTACCTCCCTAAAATTGCATTTACCATTGCAGCACTGTCCCCGACGCCCACTTCGTCAGGATTCCCACCCCGATGGCGAAGAGGATGCTGGCCAAGGTGCCGATCAGGTAGTATTCGGCGAAGCGGCGGTCTTCCAGCTCCTTGTAGCGGGCGATGGACTTGGCGGTCAGCGCCAGACCGATGGCGGTGTACTGTCCCATCAGCACCAGAGTCAGCACCAGAGCGCGCTCCAGCCAGCCGATGACCGCTCCGGCCCCCGGCACGCCCTGCGCATCGTCCGGGCGGAATTTCTTCAGCATCGCCTTGACGAAGAGGTGTCCGGCGCCCAGGGTCAGGATGTAGGCGGCGAGATAGATCAGGACCCGCATCGTGTGGAACCGTTTTCGGCTGAAATTGCGAAGAAGAGTCGAACTGCGATGTAAGCTGTAGTATTATACATAATTTTGTGAATATAATATATTATTCATAAATATGTGAATATCAGGGTTTATTCGCTTTTTCCTAGGTCCCCCGCTTCCGGATCGGAGACGTGAGCAGCTTCTTCACCAGGCGCTCGCCTTCGGCGATTACGCGATAGTGCGCGGCTTTCAGGATGTTGGAGATCGTCCCCTGCTGAACGCCGAAGCGGGCTCCCAATTGATCCAGCTTCAGTTCCGGATGCAGGCGATAATAGGCGACGACCTCCCGCTGGCGCTTCGTCATGGAGTTCTCCAGAACGCCGATCAGGGCTAAGAGTGCGTTGATGATTTCATCGCCGGGGCTCAGCGGCGGCGCGGTGCGCAACACGAACAGATTGCGTTTTTGTTCCTTGCATTGTTCCAGAGCCGCCCGCGCGTTGTAAAACGCCGAGCCTCGCAAGCCGCTGTCGCCGGATGCGGTCTTCTCCACTTCGCCCACGCCGATGCCGCAGTAGATGGGCACCGGCAGGCGGGCGCGGATGTAGTCGTACACGTCAAAGGCGCGCTTGCGGGTCTTCAAGGCTCCCTGAAATTCGTCGCCGACGGTGGGCTTGAAGGGGATGAGGATTTGATCCTCGAAGCGGCGGTTGACTTCGTCCAACGCCGCCTGCAGATCCGCGAAGATTTCGTCCCAGTTTTTCAGGCGGCGCGATCCCTTGATGTCGCCGATGATGGCGGTGTGGAGCATGGTTTGCTTTTTGTTCTATGCATGTCGGATTCGGGGAATCCGACCTACGGGCTATGCTTGTCGGATTCGTCAGGATTGACCCCTTCGTGACAGAATCCGACCTATACCATCTCCTGGCCTGCTTTCATGCGCCGGATGATCAGATGGTCGTACAACACCAGCGCGACGGCGGTCAGCACCCCCAGGGCGCCGAAGCTGATCCACATCAGATCGGGGCGCCGCAGATCGCGTGCCAGCCAGCCGTAGAACTGCCCGGAGAGCACTCCCCCGAAGAGATTACCCAGAGCCACCGCCCAGAAATAGTAGCCCATATAGAGCGCCTTCTTGTCGCCGGGTGCGATCCTGCCGATGTATTCCTGACTCTTGGGCGACGCCATCATTTCTCCGAAGGCGAACACCACGATGGAAGAAACCACAGGCCAACCCTGGTGCATGAAGGCGGCGAGCGTCAGCCCCAGCGACGCCATCAGAATGCCGCCCACCATGGCGTTGAACGGCCTCCAGCGAGCGATGATCGTCGAAACCAGCAGCTGGAAGCAGACGATGGAAAAGGCGTCGAACTTGATGAGGTATTCCGGATTGACCTGATGGCCGATGCGGATCAGATCCTGCGCCATCGCGGACAACTGCTGGGGCGTCACCGCCTGCCCGAAGACGATGCTTCGTTCGATCAGCTCTTCGATCTGCCATTCTTCCACGCGGATGCGCCCTGAGAGCAGCGCTTCCCGCAAGCCCTGCAATTGCGCCGACGAGAGCATCGCGCCTGCGTCCGGCATATATTCCCCCAGAATGCGCGCGATATTTTCCACCTTGATCGGCGAAATCAAACCGAAGAAGCCGCCCAGACTGCCCAGCATATCGGAGGTGTCCACAAAGTCGCGGATGTATTCCGGCATCGTGATGAAGATCTGGTTGAAAGAAGTCCAGAATCCGGATAAGATGAGCAGGTACAGGGCGAAGCGCCAGTTGCCCAGCCTCATCGGGGGAATCGCAGCCGCGCTTCCGGCTCGGCGCAAGGGCACGTCCACCATCAAGTTCAGAACGATCCAGAGGATCGTCCCCAGACTCGCCTGCGTCCAGGTAAGCCACCCTTTGCCAGCCGCCATCAGCGCCACCAACACGACGAAGACCGTGAAGAAGAAGCGGGCGTTGCCCAGAACCTCCACCATATCCGAGAGCACCTTCTTGACCGTGCGTTTCCGCGCGGAAACGGCTTCCGTGGTCGGTTCTTGATAGAAGACCAGGAGCCAGAAGAAGTTGACGGCGATCCAGAGCGAAGAAGCGATGAATACGTAGCTCCAAGACCATCCCCGGATGATCCCCGCGATCAGCGGTCCCAGCAGGCTGCCCACATTGACCATCATATAGAAAACGGCGAAGCCGAGATGGCTGTTGCTATCGTCGGTGACTTTGGCGATGGTGCCCGTCACCACCGGCTTAAAAATCGCCGCGCCCACCGCCACCATGAGAAACGCGAGGAAGAATGTCTCATAGGACTTGAACTGCCCCAGTAGAAAGTAGGAAGGCACCAGGATGGCGTACGCCAGGAAGAAGGTCTTCTTGTAGCCGAAGCGATCCGCCAGAGATCCCGCCAGCACCGGAAGCAGATAGAGGATGAAGGTGATGATCCCCTGCAGTGTGCCGCGCTGCTCGGAAGTGAATCCCAGCCCCCCTTCCGCGACGGCGCCGGTGATGTAGAGCGAGGATACGGTATAGAATCCGT
>CAZUTK010000043.1:28105-28565 GCA_964623265.1 uncultured bacterium
CGCCATCCGTTCGAAGATCTCCATCGTGTTGGCGATCCAGAACGACACCGGGAAGGGGGAACGCTGCTTTCGTGCGGGAGTCGGATCAGAGGACGGGATCAAGATCATGCGGTGGCTCCGAGGATTGTAGCAAGTTCTGCGAAGGCGTGACTTCGCAGCACCGCATAATATATCACATCTCGAAACCAGATGCAAGCGGGAAAGAGGAAAAGCCGCAATGAGGCGCGGCTTGCAGGTCGGATTCTCTGAATCCGATAAAGTACTGCCGAATCCGACACCTGCTGGTTTCGTCCCCAAAAGGGGACGACGAGATAATAGCCCAGCCTTTTATGGCTGGGTAAAAGATCGCATCACTTCATCAGCACCAGCTTCCTCACCGCGCTGTATCCCCCCGCTTGCAGCCTTACGAAATAGATCCCCGACGGCAGATTCGACCCATCGAAGGTGACTTCGTGCGTCC
>CAZUTK010000044.1:0-27875 GCA_964623265.1 uncultured bacterium
CGATGCCGGCGGGGGAACACGCCCTGCCCTGGGACGGCGGCAACCTCCCCTCCGGTGTCTACCTGTTGAAGCTCACCGCCGGCGGTGCAGCCGCCGTCGCCAAGGCGGTGCTAGTGAAGTGAAGGGGTATCAAGGAGTAGATGAATGGATTTTAAAGCGCGACTGATGGGATGTACGGATCGGAGGAAAGCTGTTCTGGATTGGAGTGAAAGAGGTGAGTTCTATTCGTTTTCTGCGTCGGGGGTGCTCGGTTTTTCTTCGATGCCCAACGCCTCCGGCAACAAGCGCATAAAGTTCCGCACCAGCGCCTGCGAAAAAGCGTCCAGCGCCCGGTACTCGCTCAGGTGAAACCCTTCCTTGAAGCGTTCCAATTCGCGCTGGCGCATGCGGTTCAATTCGCGGTGTACCTGCAGGATCTTATCCTGCTGCCGCTCGCGGGTGCGCCAGAGGGAATAGGCGTGAACCTGCTCTTCGATGATGGCTTCGGCTTTGGGGATCTCTTCAACGCGCGCTTCCTCAGAATGATCCAGAAAGCGCCGGATGTCCTCCATATCGAAAATCAGCACGTCCTCCCGCTCGCCGATGCGCGGATCCACATCGCGGGGGATCGCCAGATCGAAGATATAAAGCGGCGTGCTTCGCAGCGGGATGTCGTCGAACTGCTCCGGATGAAGAACGAAACTCGGCGCCGACGTCGCCGAAAAGACCACATCCACGCCGCCGATGATCTGCCACACGTCCTCGATGGGAAACGATTTCGCGCGGAATGCCGCCGCCAGCTTTTCGGCTTTCTGCAACGACCGATTCGCCAGGATCGCCGGCACTCCCCAGCGGGTCAAGCCGTCCAGAAGGATCTCCGTCATCTCGTTGACGCCGCACACCAGAGCGGCTCCAGGTGGTTTCTCCCCCATCCGGCTTCGATATAAATCCAACGCCGCCCCGGAAACGCTGCGGGGTCCGGCGCCGATTTGCGTCTGAGCGCGTACTCTCTTGCCCGCCTGAAACGCCATATGGAATATCTTATGCAGAATCTTGCCGGGTCCCTGTACGGCGCAGGCGGCGCTGTAGGCGTCCTTCAGCTGATGGAAGATTTGATCCTCACCCAGCACCATCGAATCCAAGCCCGACGCCACCCGGAAAAGGTGCCGAGCGGCGGTCGTCTCCTGATGGACGTAGCAGATTTCCGCGAGTCCTGTCGTATCCGCTCCGCCCCGATACCGGTAATACTCCTGCAGTTCGAGAATCGGATCGCGCTTTTTCTCACTGACCCGATAGAACTCCACCCGATTGCAGGTCGCCAGCGCAACGACTTCCAGGCATCCGTTGATTTCCTTATACGTCCGAGTCGCTTCGGCGAGTTCTCGACGAGTGATCTGGAAGGGTTCGCGTTGTTCTACAGACGCGGTTTTATGATTGAATCCGCAGACGGTTAAGTGCATTGCTTTAATGGGTTATGGACAGGTTTTTACACAACACTACTCTCATTTAACAAGCGGCAGAGGGGATCGGCGCTCCGTATCAACTTCCGGAACCGGCTCTTTTCTGGGCACCACTTCCAGCAGCGGACAGCGGGTTTCCGGCGAATTGACGTGCGTCTTCTGGTGGATGCGCTGAATCGCCAGCGCCACATTGCCGTAGATGTGGTCCTCGCCGATTTTTTCATAGAGGTGCGTGCGACGCATCGTCGCCAGGACGTGCTCATTCAATCCGCTGAATGAGATGTCGTACCCCGCCTCCCGCACTCTGCCGACCAGCTGCGAGAGCATCTCCTCACCCGAAGCATCCAGCACATTCATCCCGTTGCCCACGATGAGGATATGGCGCAGATGCGCCTTTTTCGCGATCCGCTCGAGGATGACCTCCTCCAGATAGTTGACGTTGGCGAAGAAGAGGGAGTTGTTGAACCGGATGACGGCGATGTGCAGGCACTTTTCTAACCCGCGGCGATCCGCATCCCGGTAAGTCCCGTCCTTCCACAGCGCCAGCGTGGCGATGCTCGGCTTAATGTTGCTGAAAAGGTAATACCCCAGCGAAAGAACCACTCCGATCATGATCCCTTTATCCAGATGCGGCGCGAAGATCAGGGTGGTAATAAAAGTGATCACGGCGATGGCGCCGTCGTATTTTTGAGCATGCCAGGCGTGCACGAACCCCCTCACATTCAGCAGATTGATCACCGCCATAATGATGACCGCCGCCAGCACGGATTGCGGCAGATGATACAGCAGCGGCGTCAAAAACAGCAGTGTGATCAGCACCACCAGACTGCTGAAGGCGCTGGATAAGCCCGTCACGGCGCCGGCGGATAAATTCACGGCGGAGCGGGAAAAAGAGCCGGAAACCGGATAGCTCTGGCTGAAGGATCCCACGATGTTCGCCAATCCCTGCCCGATCAATTCCTGATTGGGATCCAGCCGCTGACCGGTCTTCGCCGCGATGGCTTTGGCGATGGAGATGGCTTCCATAAAACCGAGCAGCGAGATGATGACCACCATGGACAGCAGATCCGGAATCACGCCGAAATCCAGCTTGGGCGGGGAAAACGTCGGCAGTCCCCGCGGGATTTTCCCCACCACGGCGCCGCCTCCTACCAACGTCAACGCCGCTTCGTCCAGGCGCCGGTTCCCCACCTTCAGACTCCACTTGCGGTGATCGCTCGCAAGACCCGCGGGAACCTGCCCGGCCGGGTAGAATTCCAGCTTCCCTTCGGGCGTGCTCACGCCTTCAAACTTCTGACTCTGGAGCAACTCCATGAAGTGAGAAAGCTCTTCGCGGGACTTTTCGATGCGCAGATCCAATCGGGCGATCTTGTATTTCACGTCCGTGGCTTCGAAGGATTTCGATCCGTACCTCTCTTCGGCGGCGCGCAGTTCCGACCGCAGCGCTACCTTCTGTGCCATCAACCCGTCCAGATCATCCAGAATGAAATTAAACGAGCCGATGTAGTTGCGCACCTCGGGGGATTGGATCTGTTCGATGGGGAATTTCCGATTGTGCTCAAAGCCCACCAGCCAGGAGACGAAGGTAGTCAGGATTACGGCGATCAGAACGTTGGGGATGCGCCGGTTAATGCGGCGCAGCAGAACCATAATGCCGAATCCACCCGCGGCGAATATCAGTGTGGGCCAGTGAGTGGACTTCAACGCGGCGAGGACGACGCGGTAAACGGTCTCATACTGATGTTCCCCGCTGACGACTTCCACCCCGAAGAGCTTGGAAAGCTGAGAAGTGGCGATGATCAGAGCGGCGGCGTTGGTGAAACCGTTGACCACAGGATGAGACAGGAAATTCACGACCAGCCCGAGTCGCAGGACCCCCAGCAGGAATTGGAAAAGCCCTACCAGCAGGGCGAGGAGTATGGCGTACGCGATGAAGGCTTCGCAGCCGGCGGAAGCCAGCGGAGCCAGCGCGGTCGCGGTCATCAGGGATACGACGGCGACGGGTCCGGTGGCGAGTTGGTGGCTGGAACCGAACAACGCCGCGACGAGAGGCGGCAGCAGAGCGGCGTACAAACCGTAATACACGGGCAAACCGGCTAACTGCGCATACGCCATAGATTGAGGTATCAAGACCAGTGCGACAGTTAATCCCGCGACGAAATCCGCGCGGAAATGCGCCCGGTCGTAATACTGGAACCAACGGAGAAAAGGAAAGACCCGCCGCATCGCCTTGCGCCATGGCTCTGATTCGGCGTCCTGATCCCCCGATTCCACCGGCGGATGTTCTTCCAAGTCGGAACCTTCTCCTTGATAAGCAGCGTGTCCTTTGATCAATATACACAGATGATGTTGATAAAGCAACAATTTTCACAAAGATTGTGCATCTTGTCGCATTTTCGTTTCACATGATGCGCCGGCGCGCATTGAATCGGATGCATTTAACCGAAGATATCCGCAGGTACGCCCCTACGAAATGCAAGACCCCTCCCGATGTTGCAGAAGTGTTGCAGTCCGGGAGTTTTTCGCACGCAGCCGCCTCGAATGGCGCAACCAGAACAGTGAAAGTTTCCGCTTAAGCCCGTAAAAGACCTTGATTCGAAGGCTGAATAATGTTATTTTATGCGTGATCATCTCTGCTGATGTTCCATGACTGTATCCGATACCCGACCTGCACTGCCCGCCGGTCTGCTCACCGCCCTGGGTCTATCCCGTTTCGTCGTCTTCGACGTCGAAACCACAGGACTGGACCCCCGGATCGAGCGCCTGATCGAAATCGGCGCCGTGCGCTTCGAAGAGGGTCGCGAAACCGAGTCTTTCTCCGCACTGATTCGGAGCCCCGATCCGCTGCCTCCCGAAATCGTCCAATTGACCGGCATCACGGACGAGATGCTGCGCACCGCTCCTCCGGAGAATCGCGTTCTGGAAGATTTCCGCCGATTCATCGGATCCGATCCTCTGGCGGGTCATAACATCGCCTTTGATCTGGGTTTTCTCTCCGCCGCATTCCAGCGCTGGAATCAGAAATTCGATCCGGATCAGGCGCCGATTCTCGACAGCGCGCTCCTCGCCCGCGTCCTCCTGCCCACCTTGCCTTCGCGGTCGCTGGCAGCGCTGGGCGCGTACTTCGACCTCGATCCCGGCATCCGGCACCGCGCTCTGGCAGATGCCCGCCGCACCGGCGAAGTGCTGATCCGGCTCCTCGAAATCTTCCCCCGAGTGGACATTAAAACGGTGGACATTCTGCGCCGCATCGGCGAAGGACTGAACCATCCATCGTCCTGGATCTTCCGCGCCTGGTCGGATTACCTGATGCAGACGGCTTCCATCGAAGGCGGATTCCATCCGTACCGTCTGCCCGGCTTGACGGACAACGTCATCGGCAAGCCCATCACGACAAGTTACATTTACGACGAAGTGACTCCGGTTGCGGATGCTCCCTGGGAATGCATTGAGGAGAGCGAGGTTGCGTCTTTTTTCTCAGCCGAAGGACCTCTGCGCCTGCACTTCCCCCAGTTTGAATTTCGCCCGGAACAGGCGGAAATGGCTCTTCACGCCGCGCGCACGTTCAACGACGGCGGCTTGCTGGCGGTGGAAGCCGGCACCGGTGTGGGCAAATCGCTGGCGTACCTGGTCCCCGCTATCGCCTGGGCGAACGCCAATCAGGCGACCCGACAAAGGGTCATCGTATCAACCAACACTCGCAATCTCCAGGATCAGCTCTTCTTCAAAGACCTGCCGCAGCTGGAACAGATCTTCGCGGCGGGCGACCCGGACAATCCTCTCTTGAACCAGCGTTTCACCGCAGCTTTATTGAAAGGGCGGAACAACTACCTCTGCCGGCGCCGCTGGGAAAACCTGATCAGCGAACAGCCCCTGCGGATCTCAACCTACGAACGGATGGCGCTACTTCCGCTGGTGATTTGGGCTGGCCAGACCCGCACCGGAGACGTTTCCGAAGTGGGCGCATTCGGCGGCGAAGGCTCGAATTCCGCCTGGGCGCAGGTGGCTTCCGATCCGGGGAGCTGCCGAGGCAGGCGCTGCCTCGAACGCAGCCGTTGCTTCCATGCCCGCATCCGATCCTATGCCGCCCGAGCCCACATCGTCGTAGTCAACCACGCCCTCCTGCTCTCCGATCTGGCGGCGGATCACGCGCCCATCGGAGCCTATTCTGCGCTGGTGGTGGACGAAGCGCACCACCTCGAACACGCCGCCGCCGAACACCTGGGCAAAGAGCTGAATTCCTGGATGTTTCGCGCCTGGACCGGGCGGCTCTACGACGCGGATGGTCCCCCCACAGGCTTGATCGCGCGGATGCTGCTCGGGCTGGACGCGGTCTCGGCGAACCACCCCAACCTACCCGGCTTGAAAGCTCAGCTGGAAGGCGCCGCTGCGGACGTGCAGGTCCTGCGCCGGACTGCGTCGGAATTTTTCCGCGGCTTGACCGCTGCTGCGCGCGACGCCGTGCCTTCCGCGGAGAACGAATACACCCCCAAGCTTCGCCTGCGGGATCCCCCCGCATTCCTGCAAATCGCCGACGCGGTTCAGCACCCGCTCTGGCTCGCGATGCAGATGCTGCTGCAAAACCTGGCGCGCATCATCACCGCTCTGGAGGAAATCCCGATCGCCGCATTGCCGCGCGGGGAAGAATGGAAAGATGACCTGAACGGCGCCCGGGAAGAACTGCAGGGATACGCCGAGACTTTCCGCTTCTTCTTTTCGCCGCCGGACGTGGACTGGGTATACTGGGCGGAACTGCCTCGCAAACCGGAATATGACGCTCAGCTCTACGCCGCGCCGCTGAACGCCGGCGACATCTTGAGGGACCGCCTCTTCGCTCCGCTGCGGTCGGTGGTCCTGACCTCCGCAACCCTGACAGTCGCCGGCCGCTTCACCTATTTCCTGCGCAAGATCGGCCTGCGCGACGCGGAACACACGAAGAAGTTGAAACTGGGCAGCCCCTTCGACTTCCCCCGCCAGATGCGCATCGGTTTGCCCGCGTTTCTGCCCAACCCGCGCCATGCCGATTTCGAACTGCAGGTCTCGGAGCTGATGCGCGACCTGTTGAAGCGCGTGCCCCGCGGCACGCTGGGCTTGTTCACCTCGCATCGCATGCTGCGGACGGTGGGATCCTCCCTGGAACGCGATCTGCCCCCCGGAAATCTCCTGATGCAGGGCGTCGCCGGATCGCGGGATCAGCTCCTGCGCCGCTTCCGCGAAGAACCCGGTTCCGTCCTGCTGGGCACGGACAGCTTCTGGGAAGGCATAGATGTGGTAGGGGAAGCCCTCGAGCTGCTGGTGGTCTCCAAGCTCCCCTTCGAAGTTCCGTCGGAACCGCTGGTGGAAGCCCGCCTGGAGAGGTTAAAAGCCGAAGGGAAGGACCCCTTTATGTATTATACCGTGCCCGAAGCCGTCATCCGCTTGCGCCAGGGAGTGGGCAGGTTGATCCGTTCCAAAACCGACCGCGGTGCCGCGCTGATTTGCGACGTAAGGCTGCTGCAGTCCCGCTACGGCAAAGCCTTCCTGGACTCGCTGCCCGTGCCGGTGAAGATTTACGAGACCGCGCAGGAGATGGTCGAGGATTTGGAACACTTCTTCTCTGAAAATTCCATGCATTCGAAATAAAGTCATTAACGGATTCGTCAATTTCAAGAAGCCTTTCTGAAATCTACAGAGGTGCCTTTATGCTGCGCATAGATCACATCGCCGTGGCGGTCTCCGACCTGGACGCCGCCGAAGCCGCCTACCGCGACACCCTCGAACTGGAATGGGTCAGCAGAGAGGAAGTCGTCAGCCAGAAGGTTCTCGCCGGCATCTTCCGCGTCGGCGAAAGCCGCGTCGAGCTCCTCGCTCCCACCGCGCCGGATTCCCCCATCGCCGGATTCCTCGAGAAAAGAGGTCCCGGTCTGCACCACATCTGCTTCGAAGTGGAGGACATCGAAGAGGAGATCGCCCGGCTGAAAAGCCGCGGCGCCCGGCTGTTGAACGAAACCCCGCGCCCGGGCGTGGAAGGATCGCGCATCGCCTTCCTCCATCCGAAGGAAACCGCCGGCGTCCTGATCGAACTGGTGGAACGCAGGCGGGAATAACCCAGGCGGCATCTGCATCCCACGCGCTGCGCCCTCAGGTTGCGGATCACCCTTCCCGAACATCCGCCCGCAACCGCCGGTGGAAATTCGCCATTCCTCAAAACTCTCATCAACACCCGCATAAGACCATCAAGAGTATAATCACACGCCTGCTTATAAAAAGTGCTTGCATCCGGATGAATTATTGATTACAGATGAATGGCTCTGCGCGGAGCGGGAACTCGTTCCCGAAATTGGAACGCAGGACGCACCGACCGCAACCTCTCCCATCGCGGACATCTCCATCTGCCCCAACCCCTTCAACCTCTCGACGACGATGCGATTCTCGCTGCCGCAAACCGGCGAAGTCAAGCTCGAGATTTTGGACGCTGCCGGGCGGCGGGTCACCCTTCTGATGGACGGTCATCGGGAAGTTGGCATGCAGGAAGTTCGCTTCGACGCCGCGGCGCTGCCGTCGGGAGTCTATTTCGCGAAATTGAGCTGGGGAGGAAATACGGTGGCGAGGAAATTAGTGCTGATGAAGTGAGTGTGGATGCATGAGCGGTTCGGATGCCGTGGCGGTCAGCTTCCCGCGGCATCTGTCCCGCTGATTGCTGCCTTCGATTTCCCATCCTTTTTCAACAATTGCGTCAGACGGCTGCCGCGGCATCCGGCGCAATCCGAGCAAAACGGCGCCTTGAGATTCGCGCGCACCAGCCGCAGTATGTAAAGCCCCGCCAGCAGCACCGCCGCGCCGATGATGACCCATTGCCAGATCATATCACACCCCGAAGAAAGATCCGATTCTGAAGACCAGCCACGCCGCGCTCCAAGCTAACGCGGTCTGATAACCCACCGAAAAAAGCGTCCACCGCCAGCTCCCCGTCTCACGCCAAATCGCAGTGATGGAAGGCAGACAAGGGCTGTAGAGCAGGACGAAGAACATAAACGCCAGCGCCGCCGCCGGCGAAATCCCGGAATTGCGCAGCGCCGCCGAAAGGGCATTTCCCCCGTGATCTTCTCCGCCGCCGTCCACCCCGTAGATGACCCCAAGGGTGGAGACCACCACTTCCTTGGCGACCAATCCCGTCAACAGCGCCACGTCCATCTGCCAGTTGAATCCCAGCGGATCCAGAACCGGCGAGATCGCCTGACCGAACTGTCCGATAAACGATTCTGCGGCGGGTGGAGCTTCGCCCTCCACCCGGGGAAACGCCCCCAAAAACCAGACGATGACCGACGCCGCCAGGATGATCGTCCCCATTTTGCGCAGATACTGCGAAGCGCGATCCCACATATGCATCAACGTTACGCGCAGCGTGGGCACGCGGTAAGGCGGGAGCTCCATCACAAAAGGCGCGCCCCGAGAACGCAGAAGAGTAGAAGAGAACAGCTTGCCCGCCGCAATCGCCGCCACCACCCCGAAAAGGTAGAGCAGAAAGATGACATTTCCCGCTTTCTGAGGAAAGAATGTGCCGGCGAAGAGGATATATACCGGCAGCCGCGCCGAACAGCTCATCAGCGGAATGATCAGAATGGTCAGCAGGCGGTCGCGGCGACTCTCCAACGCCCGCGTCGCCATGATCGCCGGCACGCCGCAGCCGAATCCCATAATCAGCGGAATAAACGACTTGCCGTGCAGACCGAGCATATGCATCAGCTTATCCATCAGGAAGGCGGCGCGAGCCATATAGCCGGTATCCTCCATGATGGAAATGCCCAGAAATAGAATCAGGATGTTGGGCAGAAAGATCAGCACCCCGCCCACGCCGCCGACGATTCCGTTCACCACCAGATCCGCCAGCGGACCGGCAGGCAGAATCCGCGTCAGAAAACCGCCCAGCATCATCGTCCCTGTCCCGATCCACTCCATGGGCGGCGAACCCAACCTGAACGTCCCCTGAAACAGCAGCCATAGAAAGAAGAGGAACAGAGGCATCCCCAACAGGCGGTGCGTCAACACTCGATCCACCCGCTCGGAAAGCTCCCGCCGCTGGACCGCAGAACGGGAGAGCGTCTCCTGCAGCGCCCCCGCGATGAATCCGTAACGCCGGTCGGCGATCAGCGTCTCCATCCCCTCCGGATAGAATTTCTCCACCCGCTCCACCGCGGAGCGGATTGCACTCAGCAGCGCTGGATCGTCCATCCTCTCCGGCGCCATCCGCAATAGAACATCCCGGTCGCCTTCCAGCAGCCTCAGCGCCAGCCAGCGCGAAGGAATGTGATGCAGGAATGCGATGGGCTGAATCTTCTCTTCCAGCGCGGCGATCTCTTTTTCCAGCTCCGTTCCATAATGGATCTGGATGTCCCGCCGATCCTTCGCACCGGCTTCGTGAGTCATCACGACTGCCGCCAGCAGCTGCTCCAATCCGTACCCCTTCGATGCCACCGTCGGCACGATGCGCACCCCCAGCAGCTTCCGCAGCAGATGAAGATCCAGCCGGATCCCCTTCTCAGTCAGCTCATCGTACATATTCAGAGCGACGACCAGGGGAATCCCCAGTTCGATCAACTGCACCGTCAAATATAGATTCCGCTCGAGATTGGATCCGTCCACCACCTGCACGATCACGTCGGGCTGCTCCGTCAGCAGATACTCCCGCACCAGAGTCTCTTCGATGGAGAAGGCGCTGAAGCTGTACGTCCCAGGCAGATCCACGATGTTCAATAGATAATCGCGGAAACGGCGCGTGCCTTCCTTCTTCTCCACTGTGACGCCGGGCCAATTGCCCACTTTTTGGTGAGCGCCGGTTAATCCGTTGAAGAGCGTGGTCTTTCCGGAGTTCGGATTGCCGACCAATCCCACGCGGATGGTCTTCTGCGACGCCGTTTCGATCCGCTTTTCCGCGGTGCTTACCGCTGCGCCACGACGATCCATAATGCTTCCGATACCCTTAAAGCGATGTGATAGCCCTTGAGCTCGCATTCCATCGGATCGCGCAAGGGCGCATATTTGACCACCCGCACCTCCGTCCCCGGCGTCAACCCCATCTCCAGCAGCCGACGACGCAAAGGTCCCCCGCCTACCAGCCGGCGGATCACCACCCGGTCGCCTTCCTTGCAATCGCTCAGCAGTTTTTCCCCCGCTTCCAACCGCCGACCTCGGCGGCGCCCGCCGCCCTCATGAAGGCGGCGTCCCCCGATGCCTCCCAGGAAATCCCCTTCTATTTCGTGCGAATTCGGCCTGCACAGCAGCGCCTGAAGAAATCTGAAAGGTAGACCTTTTCGCATTATGCCTTTCCCTCTGCGAATTCCTGCTTTATTTCCGCGATTGTAATTGCGAATGATTCTTAATATAAGAAATTAAAAACGCCGATTCAAGGCTTTTTTACGAAATCTCATTGTGGTTTGCTGGCGGCAGTGAAGTGAGGGGCTTACGCGGGTTGTGTCACCTGTAAATCAGCACCACAACGCGGCGGGGTCCGTGAGCGCCGCGGACCAACACCTTTTCGATGTCGGCGGTCAACGAAGGTCCCGTCACCAAGGTTAAAGGATCGGAACCCAGATCGGCATTCGGGTCCCGCAGACTGCGCAGGTAGGTGATCTTATCCGGATAGATCGTCTGTCTGCGGAGCAGGGCGATGTGAATGGGGGCCAGCAACGCCGCCAGCCTGCCGGTCGCGGCGGTATGCCACAGGATGATGGTGCCCGTGTCGGCGATCCCCGCAACGGCGGTCGTGATGCCCATCTCCGATTCAGCGGCTTCAGAAAGAGTCGCGCTTCCCAGGTGGATCCGTCGTGCGCCGCACTCCGCGATCAACCGGGGCACGGCGAGGCGCAGAAGTTCAGGATCGTCCGCCAGCAGGACACCGCTTCCAGCGGGAATTTCCCCGATCAGCCCGCGCAGCACGCTGACCGCCGCTTCCTCATCCTGCAAGATCCGAGCTTCCCCGCCGACGCTGCTCAACCGTTCAGCGAAGAACCTGAGCGTCGTCTCGCTTCCGACGCCGCCGGGATCGGCATGACGTCCGAAACCGGAAGTCTTCCGCTCTGCTTCCTCAGCCTTCGCCGCGCCGGCGATCGCGCCGCGGATCTTTTCCAACACCTGATTTCTCGAATCCTGACAATCGCTCATACAACGCCTTCAGGAAATTCGCATTTGAAAAGCTCGCGGAAACTCCGCGGGGCAAGCCGCGGCGTTGCCCGGTCGCGGCTCCAGATCGGAAGCTGCGGCGACCACTTCCCGCCCAGGAGATTATGCAGAAGAAATCGGGGGATTTCCGCCGCCGCCCGGTAGGCATCCGGCCGATCCATCAACCCTCGCCAGCAGAGCCAGCAGGTGCGTTCCGCCGATGCCGCCGGCTGTGATGCGTTCACCCGCGCCCGCAGCGTTAGAAGCTGGCGGGGAAGATCAATCTTGACCGGGCAAATCTCCGCGCATTTCCCGCATAGGCTGGAAGCGAAGGGGTGGTCTGTGGCTTGTTTCAGCCCCAGCATCATCGGCGCCAGCACGGATCCGATGGGACCGGGGTAAATCCAGCCGTAAGCGTGCCCGCCCACGCGCCGATAAACCGGACAGGCGTTCAGGCAGGCTCCACAGCGGATGCAGCGCAGCACCGAACGAAGCTCCGCATCCGCCAGCAGCCGGCTGCGGCCGTTGTCCAGAATGATCAGGTGAATCTCTTCCGGACCGTCCACTTCCCCTTCCCTGCGGGGACGATTGAAGAAGATCACCGAACCCGTGGCGCGCTGACCCGTGGCGGACCGCGGCAGCAATTCGAGCAGAATCAGCAGATCCTCCCAAGTCGCCACCACCTTCTCGATCCCCATTAAGATAATCTGCGTCCTAGGGATGGCGCCGACCAGGCGGCCGTTGCCTTCGTTTTCCACGATCAACGGCGTTCCGGTTTGAGCTACAGCGAAATTGGCTCCCGTGACGCCCACCTCCGCTTTCAGGAACTTTTCGCGCAGCTTCCGCCGGGCGGCGCCGATCAACTCCGCCGGATCTTCGGTGTAAGGCAGCCCCAGTTTCTCGACGAAGATCCGTCCTACATCCTGCCGGGAAAGATGCAGCGCCGGAGCCGTGATGTGCGAAGGAGTCTGCCCGGCGATCTGCACGATATACTCCCCTAAATCCGTCTCGACGACTTCAAAACCTCCCGCTTCCAGATAGGCGGTCAGACCGATCTCTTCCGTAGTCATAGACTTGGATTTAGCGACGATCGGGCGTGGATTCCCGGATCTGCGCCGAACCGACTCGCAGATCCCCGCCGCGATCCGGTTCGCTTCAGCGCTGTCCGCCGCCCAGTGCACTTGAATGCCCTTTTCCTGCGCCTTCGCCTCGAGCGTCTGCAGATGATCCGCGAGACGGTTCAGCGTTCCATCCCGGCGCCGCGCCGCCTCCTCGCGCAGATCCTCCCAGTCCGGCACCTCGGCGACGACTTCCGCGCGTTTCGCCAGCGAATGATCGGTGGCTTTCAATACCGCCGCTCGCAGGCGTTCATCCCGCAGAGCCGAACGGATATTCTCCCGTAATTTCTCGGGTTCAGACAGCATTTTCTTGTGAGGTTACTTCATACCGATCGCCGGCGCGCCCTTCGCTGCGCGCTGGATAGAGCGGTGCAGAAAGTCTCGTTGCTATTCCAACTTCCGCGCAGATCATCCCAGCTTCAAGGCTTCCGCCAGGATGCGCAATACGTGCAGCGTCCGGATTTCGCCGTTGCGCCGGCGCAGCAAGCCGTGCAGGTGCATCAGGCAGGAATCGTCCAGCGCCGTCAGATAGTCCGCTTGCGTCTGCTGGATGGCGCGGATCTTGTCCAACCCGATGGCGCTGGACAGCTCCGGAAACTTGACGGAGAACGTCCCCCCGAAACCGCAGCATTCATCCGACCCCGGCGGCACGATCAACTCCAACCCGGATACGCTTTCCAGCAGCATCCGGGGCTCCGCCGAAATGCCCAGTTCGCGTTTCCCGTGGCAGGATTCATGCAGGGCAACTCTGCCCTCAAAACGCCCGCCGATCCCGCGTACACCCAGGACGTTCACCAGGAATTGGGTCCCCTCATAAATCCGCATCCGAATCCTCTCCCAGCGCTCACGCCCCTGCCGCGACAGATCCAGGCGCCCGTAATGCACCTTCACCATGCCGACGCAGGAACCCGAAGGCGCCACGATCCATTCGTATGGTTCGAACAAGCGCAGGAAGCGCTCAGCCAGAGGCACCACTAAATCAGGATGCCCGCTGTTGAAGGCAGGCTGTCCGCAGCAGGTCTGATTCTTCGGGTAAATCGGTGTCATTCCGAAATGGCGCAGAAGACGCGCCAGAGCCATCCCCGTCTCGGGGAAGACCTGCTCGGTGTAGCAGGGGATGAACAACGCGATTTTGCTTCCGAGGGGAATCATAAAGTCGCCTTAATCCAATCGCATCTCAGCATAAATTTAGGCAGCAATCAGCGAAATGAGAAGCGGGAAATGAGCAATTTTCGATGAGACGCGACGATCACTCAAAGAATGCAGGCGGAACGCCGCCCCGCCGAACGCACTCCCCCGCCTTTTGGCTTGACTCGCAAGCTCTTTGCATCTATATTATAATTGCGCATTCAATATACCTAAGAACATCATTATCAATAAGTTATAATCACACCCTCCGAAATAACAGCTTCATGAGCTTCGTTCATCTTCACACCCACTCGGATTACTCTCTTCTGGACGGAGCCGCCAAAGTCAAGGATCTGGTCGCCGCCGCCCGGAATGATGGCATGACGGCTCTGGCTTTGACCGATCACGGCAACCTCTTCGGAGCAATAGACTTCTACCTCGAATGCCTCAAAGCCGGCATCAAGCCGATCCTCGGCATCGAAACCTATATGGCGCCGGGAAGCCGTCTGGACAAGACGGCAACCGTAGGTCAAAAAGATACGTCCAATCATCTCGTTCTGCTGGCGAAAGATGAAGCCGGTTACCGCAATCTGATCCGACTCTCCTCCCGCGCCTATCTCGAAGGATTTTACTACCGCCCCAGGATTGACTGGGAACTATTGCAGCAATATCACGAGGGCTTGATCTGCCTGACCTCCTGCCTGAAGGGCCGCGTGCCCGGCTTGTTGATCCAAAACCGCGAAGAGGAAGCCTATCAGGAGGCGGCGCGTTTCAAGGATCTCTTCGGCGAGGATTTTTTCCTCGAGATTCAGAATCATGGTCTGGCGGAAGAAGCGTTGGCGGTCACGGCGATGGCGCGCCTGAGCAAACGCTTGGGCGCGGAGTGCGTCGCCACCAACGATGTGCACTACCTGAAGGCGGAACACGCGGAAGCGCACGACGTCCTGCTTTGCATCCAGTCCAACAAGACTCTGTCGGAAGCTCAGCGCATGAAGTTCTCCGGATCGGGATATCATATGCGCACCCCGCAGGAGATGTCGGAGCTGTTCCGCGAATTCCCCGATGCGTTGAAGACGACGGAAACCATCGCGGAACGCTGCGATCTGAAATTGGAATTCGGGCGCCATCACTTCCCCCGTTTTCCTATCCCCTCGGAGGGCGGCGGCGTCACCCTCGAAGACTACTTCGAGAGAAAAGCCCGGGAAGGATTCCTCGCCCGCTATCCGGATCCATCGCCGGAGGCGCAGGAACGTCTCCAGCGGGAAATCGAAGTCATCAAGCAGTCAGGGTTCGCGGGCTACTTCCTGATCGTCAAGGATTTCGTGGACTTCGCGAAATCCCGCCGCATTCCGGTGGGTCCCGGGCGCGGCTCCGCAGCGGGGAGTCTGGTCTCCTACTGCTTGGGCATCACCAACATTGATCCTCTGCGCTACGGGCTCCTCTTCGAACGCTTTCTGAATCCCGAACGCGTTACCCCCCCGGACATTGACATTGACTTCGCTGACACCCGCCGCAGCGAAGTAATTGATTATGTCCGTGACAAATACGGCGCCGACTCCGTCACGCAGATCATCACCTTCGGCAAGATGCTGGCGCGCGCCGCCGTGCGCGATGTAGGACGGGTGCTGGGCTTACCCTACAGCGAAGTGGACAAGCTGGCGAAGGCGATCCCCAGCGGGCTGGGCGTCACCCTCGACCGCGCACTGGAGGAATCCCCGGAATTCCGCTTTATGGTGGATTCCAATCCCATATACCGCCGGCTGGTCGGCATCAGCAAGGTGCTGGAAGGCGTCAACCGCAACGCTTCCACCCACGCCGCCGGCGTGGTCATCGCGCCGGGCAATCTGCTGGACTACGTCCCCCTCTTTCGCGCCACGGAATCCGGCGAAACCACCACTCAGTGGGATATGAAATGGCTGGACGCGGTCGGCTTGTTGAAAATTGACTTCTTAGGGCTGCGGACCCTGACCGTGATCAACGACACCCTGGCGATGCTGCGCGATCGCAACATCGAAATTGACCTGAACGCTATTCCCCTGGACGACCCCGAAACCTTCCAGCTCTTCAGCGAGAAGGGCACTGTGGGCATCTTCCAATTCGAAAGCACCGGCATGAAGGAGAACCTGGCGCGTTTGCAGCCGGAACGCATCGAAGACTTGATCGCTATGAATGCGCTTTACCGTCCTGGTCCTATGGAGATGATCGGCACTTACATCGCCCGCAAACACGGTCAGGAAAAAATCGAATACCTGCACGAATCGCTCCGCCCCATCCTCGAAGAGACCTACGGCACCATCGTCTATCAAGAACAGGTCATTCGGATCGCCTCGGACGTCGCCGGTTTCTCTCTAGGCAAAGCCGACGTCCTGCGCCGGGCGATGGGCAAGAAGAAGCTAGAGGAGATGCAGAAGCAGAAGGGCGAGTTCATTCAGGGAGCCGTCGCCCGCGGAGTGGACGCCGCTACCGCCGCCGCCATCTACGATTACGTGGAAAAATTCGCCTCCTACGGCTTCAATAAAAGCCACTCCGCGGGATACGCCCTGGTGGCTTATCAGACCGCCTACCTGAAGGTGCACTATCCGGTGGAATTTATGGCGGCGTCGTTGACGTCGGAACGGGATAACACCGACCGCATCGTCCTGCTGATGGAAGAGTGCCGCCGGCTGAAAATCCCCGTCTTGCCGCCGGACGTCAACCGCAGCTTCGATCAATTCACCGTCGAAGACGGCAGCATCCGCTTCGGATTGGGCGCCGTTAAAAACGTAGGCGCCGCCGCCGTCGAACAGATCGTTCAGGGCAGAGAGCGGCTGGGTGCCTATCAATCGCTCTTCGACCTCGCCGAACGAGTGGATCCGCAGAAGGTCAACCGAAAAGTACTGGAGAGCCTGATCCAGGCGGGTGCCTGCGACAGTTTGGAGGGACATCGAGCTCAGCAGAAGGCGGCTCTCGATGACGTCCTGAAATACGCTCAGGCGGTGCGCGACGACCGCGACCGCGGGCAGGAATCGCTCTTCGCAGGCGAAGCCGACGCCCAGCCGCTCACCCGCCCGCCGCTGCCGCAGATTGAACCCTGGTCCGACGCGGAAACCCAAATGCTGGAAAAAGAAGCGCTCGGCTTCTTCCTCTCGGCGCATCCGCTGGACCCCTTCCGTCTGGAAGTCGCGAGCTTCTCGCAGTTGCCGTTCAGTGAACTGGAACAGGCGGCGGACGGTCAACCCATCCGGCTGGTCGGTTTCGTCAGCGATCTGCGCAGACTCCCGGACAAGAAAGGTCGGCAGATGGCGTTCGTTACCTTGAGCGATTACACCGGCTCGGTGGAAGTGCTCTTCTTCGCGGATGCGCTGGAAAAATTCGGCGAAATCGTGCAGAAGGACGCCACTCTGGTGATCGAAGGGCGCTGCTCCACGCGGGAAAACGAAGCCCTTAAAGTGATCGCGGAAGAAGCCTTGCCCTTGAACACCGCCCGAACGCGCCTGACGCAGGGCTTGCAGGTGCTCTTGAACCGCACCCGCACAGGCCCCGAAGTGATTCACAAGCTGGAACAAATCTGCCTCCAGCATCCCGGCGGCGTGCCGCTGTACATCCGCGTGACCGGCGGAGATCACGCTGACCATCGCTACCGGGCGGACCGCTACAAGCTCCAGTTGACCGACCACCTGATCAGCCGCCTCGAACTGCTGGTGGGCGAAGGCAACGTCACCCTGATCGCACCTCCCCCAAAACATCACGAATCGCGCAATGGGATCCATCGAAACAACCACCGATAATCCAGGCGGGGAAAAACTCTTGGTCTGCCTCTTCTGCGTCCAGTCGCGCTTCCCCGATCCGAAAGAGCAGTGCTACAAGTTCGGCGGACTAATCTGCACCGTGGACGACAGCAACGTGGAAAAATATCAGCCCTGCAAATTTCCCCTGGGCGTGGGAAAAGCCCGGTCGTAAAACCTATGTCGGCTCCGGATCAGTATCTCACTCTCGCCGCGCCGGTTCATGCCGAACTGCGCGTCAAAGCCAGCCGCTTCTTCGGATACGCAGAACGAATCGGCGATGAACCCTCCGCGGCGCAAATGCGGCTGCGCCTGAAGAAAGATTTCCACGACGCGGCGCACCAGCCCTTCGCTCTGCGTCTGGCGGAGGGGACAGAGAGAAGCTCGGACGACGGAGAACCGAAGGGGACAGCGGGTCTGCCGATCCTCCTCGAAATCCGGCGGCGGGAACTCTTCGACGTGCAAATCGTCATCGTGCGCTACTTCGGAGGGACGAAACTGGGCAAGGGTGGACTGACGCGGGCTTTTGGCGAGTGCGCCCGTATGACTCTGGAACGCGCATCCATCATCTCCGCGCAAAAAACCGAGCGCCTGCGCTTGACGCTCGCCCCGAGCGAAGTCCAGACCGCCAGGAAAATCTGCTCGGAATTCGACGCCGCCGTGGATCAACTGCAGTACGACGACAGCGCGCATTTGCAGATCTCCGTCCCGCAGAGTCGGCTGGAAGCCTGCCGTTCCGCTCTGATGGATCGCTTCGGCATTCGAATTTTCGATTTGAAAGAATAGATGCAGTTCTGGCTAATTCTCATCGCTCTCTTGCTTTCCGCCTATTTCTCCTGCACGGAAACGGTTTTCCTCTCCGTCAACCGCATCCGTCTGGAAGGCTTCCTCCGGCGCAGGAAATTCGGCGCGAAAACCGCTCGTCATTTTCTGGAAAAACCCTCTCGCTTCATCCTGACCACGCTGGTCGGCAACAACCTCGCCAATATCACCTTCTCCTCCCTGTTGACGGCGTTTCTCCTGCATCACGGATTCCCCGCCGGCTGGACGCTCCCCATCAGCGTCCTCGCGGTGCTGATCTTCGCGGAAATCATCCCCAAATCTCTGGGACGCGACCTCGCCGATACCGGCGCTCTCTGGTCCGCGCCGCCGCTGCGCTTCTTCCAGTTCCTCTTGTTCCCTGTCATCGCCGTCACACGTTGGTGTTCCGCACTTATCCTCGCCTTCTTCGGCATCGCGCGAGACGACGTGCGCCAGTTCTTCACTCGCCGAGATCTGGAAGTGTTGATCCGAGAGGGCTTAAAGACCGGCGGCATCCATACGCCGCATGAAACCCTGCTCACCCGCGTCTTTCAGCTGGCGGCTTTAAAGGCGGACGAGATTATGACGCCGCGCACCGAGATCGTCGCCCTGCCGGAGACCGCCGACATGGAGGACTTCCGCCGCACCGTGCTGACTTCCGGATATTCGAAGATCCCCGTCTATCGCCGGGATCTGGATCACATCATCGGCGTGGTCTACGCGTTGGATCTGTTCAACCACCCGCGTGATTTGAAATCCATCATCAAGCCGATCGCCTTCTTCCCGGATCAAAAACGGGCGCTGGAACTCTTCCGCGATATGCGTTTGACTCATCAAACCATCGCAGTCGTGGTGGATGAGTGGGGCGGCACCGCCGGTCTGGTGACACATGAAGATATCATTGAAGAAGTCACCGGCGACATCGAAGATGAATACGACCGCACGCGCAAGCGCCTTCGCCGCCTGGACGTGAACCGCTGGTTGGTTTCCGGAAGGATGGAAGTGGAAGAATTAAACGAACGCCTCGGGTTGAATCTCCCCCGAGGCGATTATGTGACTCTGGGCGGGTTTCTCATTTCGAAGATGGGGAGAATCCCCACAGCCGGAGAAGTGTGGGAAGATGACGGCGTCCGCTTCCGGATCGCCCGCGCCTCGCAAACGCGGATCTTCAACGTCGTAGTGAGCCGCACGTACGAACCGGAGGACTAAGACGCTGTTTCGCCCCCCGCAGACTCCCCCCGATTTCACTTCAACAAGAGCAATTTCAAACTCGCCGTTTCGCCGCCAGCTTTCAGCCGTACGAAGTAGACGCCGGACGACAGTTTCGCACCGTCAAAGGTCACCTTCTGCAAACCTTCGAACGCGCCGATAGCACGGGACATCACACAACGCCCCGCCGCATCGAAAATCATCAGCCGAGTCGGCGAATCGCTTGGCGAACGATCGCCAATGTCGTTGCGGTGTTGAACGGATTGGGCGACGCCTCCAGCCGCGGCGCAGCCGCTGCCCCCTGCGCAGCCGGCTCAGATTCTCCCGGAAGATCCCATCCCGTCGGTTCCTCCCAGATGTCCGCACCCGCAGCGTCCAACCCCAGCTTTTCGAAGTAGAAGTAACTGACGTCCGCCCAGCTGCTCGGATAATCTCCAATATACACATTGTAGCGGTACACTCCGGCGGGGGCGGCGCCCGGGACGTTCTGGCTGACGGAAACAGTGAGGGAATCCTGCGGCTGGAAATTGCGGTTCTCGCGCAGAATCAGAGGCCCATAGATCGTTCCGGAGGGGAGAATGATGTTCGTCCAGACATCCAGATTCTGAACGAAGGGAAATTCGTTGCCGATCTTGACGTAAAACAGAATTTGACCGCCGCCCGGATCTACCATCATCGGCACCCAGGCTGGATCCACTTGCACGAACACCTGCGGCGCGAAGTAGCCGGCGGAATTGGCTCCTCCGGGGGGCGGAGCGGACGCGCCGCCGTTTGGAGACCAGTCGCTGGCGAAGCCGGTATCCGTCGAATTGGCGTCCCGACCGTAAGTCTGACCCACCTGCGGTTCCGGCAGCGTAAAACCGGCGACGTAATCATCCCCCCCAAGATAAGCCGTCGGTGATGGAGGTGTTGGTGTGGGGCAGCGGTGAAAGGGGATTCGACAGGATGCAGCCGTTGTGAAAATCCCGCATCGAATACGATCCGACGGGATTCATATAGCGGGCGCCGGTATTGCCGATCAGCTCGAAATCGGGGCGGAAACCATAGCGGTTGCGAAACGCTGTGCCGCTATTTGCGACGATTAAAGACTCTCCAGGACCTAACCAGGCCCGCGTTGGAAACATCCATCCGTCGCTTTCCCAAACCAACCCCGAACTGATCTTGTAATTCGCCAGATTCATCTAAGAATTCGTAGAGTTATAGATCTCGACCCACTCGGAAATCTGCGTCAGATCCGGCGGGATAATCATCGCTTCATTGACCTACGGATTCTGCGGAAACTCATGCACATAGGAAAACGAGGACTGCCCCGGTGAGACGCTTCCCACGCCAGAAATTCCTGCACCGTTTCCTGCACGGTGCTGTAGCGCGCGATCAGATTCCCGCGCGGCGTATAGTGGTTGACATAATGAGCGTCTTCGTAATCCAGGAACTGCGTGATCTGCTGCTGGTAATACGCGTTGAACACCAACAGATGCGTGAGGACACCGAAAGTCCAGACTTTATAGTCCAGCGAATCCCCTTGCAGCATTTCCTGTTGCAGCCACTCTTGATAGCAGCCGTCCAGAGCCGCCGCCAGTGCCGGCGCGGTGCAGTTGTAGCCGTGCGCGTTCTCGTTGCCGATCTGCGCGTAGTGATCAATGTAAATGAACGGACTATTCAGATCCTCTTCGATCTCGTGCCCCAGACGATCGTCGCTGCCCGGTCGGAAGGGGTGACGCACCAGGTGCCCTAAATAATCCAGTCCCTTCTCGGAGCGATTGCCCGGATCGGCGGTGAAGCCGTTCTGCGTCATCCACTGCGCCTCATCGCTGCACAGGAACGGCACTGCGCAAACCGTATGGTTGAACGACGAAATCTGATCCACCCAGTACTTGTTATCCGCCCAGACCTGCGCGGTCAGAGCGCTGTCGTAAATCGGCGTCCCGTAACGGCAGGTGGCGTACGAACGATCCACCCACTGAAAGGGACCCAGCTGAATTTCCATGTGCGTGTGGGTCCCGATCTCGTGCCCTTCGTTTTCCAACTGCGCGAAGATGCCTTGATCCCCCATATACAACACGTATTCAGCGAAATCGCCGTGGCTCAGAATCGTGAGCTTGAAGGGGTTCGAGCGGGTCAACGCCTGCTGCTGCAGCCACTGGAGAAACTGCATCCGGATCGCGTAGTCCCCGTAATTCGGATAGAGTTCCTCGATGTGCACGATGAAAATGATGTTGATCGGCGGTTCATATTGAACCTCCCAGGCGATGCTCGCGAACGAACCAACCAGCAGCAACGATATGAAGATCGCGGAAATTATCTTGAATTTCATTGTCTTCCCCTATTGCCTGCAATCCCTATTGGTTTCAGCACGGAACTGCACATTCTATTAATAATAGATTATTAAAATAATTTTTTTCTAAAATCAAAGAGATAAAATATTTCTCTTACAATTGTTCAGAACTGCAGAAATTCTGCACCTGCGAATATCCACTCCGACTTGAAGACGTGATGATCGCAATTTCGCTTGATTCGGACGAAATCTCTCACTATATTCCTTTCCAGAACCGAAATCAGAGGATGCTATGAAAAACGGTCAGCACGTATGGCTCGCGGCGGCTCTGCTCGTGCTCAGCCGCTGGGCTTCCGCCGAAATCCTCCCCCCGCTGGGCCTGTACGACCCCGTCACCCTGCGTTCCACTACGACGGGCGATCCCTATCCGACGTTTCCGGCGGGCGTCAATGTCATCCCACCGCCCAATCTGGATCGCTGCGACGATCTGGACAACGCCCTCTGCATCCTGATCCGAACGCCGGATATCGCCGCCACGTACCAAGCCCCCAGCTTCGACAGCCTGCTCTTCTCCAGCGGCATCTACCCCACTGGCAGCATGAACGAGTACTTTTTGGAGTGTTCCTACGGCGTATTCGGCGTGGAAGGGCAGGTCTCCGGCTGGTACACCGCCGCGAACAATTATTCCTACTACACCTGGAACAACTACGGTCTGGGCTCGTACCCCCACAACGCCCAGAAGCTGGTGGAAGAAGCCGTGACGGCGGCGGACGCAGGCGGAGTGGATTTTTCCCGCTATGACAACGACGGAGACGGCTGGGTAGATGCGCTGATCGTCGTGCATCAGGGTCCCGGCGCGGAATTCACCGGCAGCGTGAACGACATCTGGTCGCACCGTTGGGCGATCAACCCCATCTTGCTGGATGGCGTCTACGTCAGCGACTACAGCATGGATCCCGAACTGGAAGGCAACGGTTCCAGCGGCAGAATCGAACCCATCGCCGTCTTCGCGCACGAATACACCCATCTCCTCGGTTTGCCGGATCTCTACGACTACGACTCCAAACTGGTGCCCGCCACCTTCACCACGCTGGGCGACGACAACGACCACCCGCTGATGGATTGGTGCATTATGGGATATGGCGGATACGGGATTTCATCTTACGGCAAAGGCGCCACGCCCACACACCACAGCGGCTACTTCAAGTATCTGCTGGGTTGGGCGCAACCGATCGTCCTCGGGCTGTCGCAGACGAACATCACCGTCCCCGAAGTGGAAGCGAACCCCGTGCTGTACAAAATCCCCATCAACGGATCGGAAACGGAGTACTTTTTAATCGAGAACCGCAACTCCAACTGCGCCACGGCTCTGTTCGACCACTTCGACAGCGATTTTTCCGCCTGGTTCAATTGGTTCACGCCGGGACACAACCCGCTGGACGCCGGTCTGATCGTCTATCATATAGACGAGGCGATGCCTTTGAACAACGGCACCCCCCAATACGCGCACTACGGCTGCCGCGTGCTGGACGCCGGCTATGCTCCGGCGCACCCCTGGCCCAATCTCGAATTCACGGAATGGTGGTACCCTTACGAATTCCGCATCGGCGCGACCTTCTGCCAGGAAGATGAGCAGACCGAGCTGACGCCCGCCACTTACCCCAGCACGGACGGCTACAACGGTCCCTCGGGGATCTACATCACCAACATCAGCGCCTCCGGTGCCACGATGACGTTCGACCTCTCCTTCACAACCGGGACGCCGAATCTCGAATTCGCATCCGCCTTCTCCGAAAACGACGGCGGCGACGAAGACGGCTTCCTGGATGGGAACGAAACCGGCGATCTCTACATCATCCTGCGCAACACGGGCGACGGGGAAGCCCGACAGATCACCGGCGTTCTATCCTGCGCGGATCCCTACGTCGAAATCCTCGCGGCGCAGGCGGCTTTCGAGGACATCGGCATCACCTTAGCCGGACGCAATGAATCGCCCTTTCAGCTCCACATTTCTGAAAGCTGCCCCGTCGGATACGACGCCGCTGCGGAGCTGGAGCTCGCCTGGGCGGGCGGCGGCGCGACCGTGCCGGTGCCCCTCGAATTGAACTGGGACGTCGCCTTCGCGGACGATATGGAGCAGGGCGTAAACGGCTGGACCCACTATGCAGTCGGAACGAATTACTACGACCAATGGCACCTCTCGACTCAGAGCAATCATACGCCCGGCGGTGCTCACGCCTGGAAGTGCGGTCAAAACGGCTATGGATCCTACCGCGGCCGCTTGAACGCAGCGTTGGTCAGCCCCACGGTCGCCGCGCAGAACGAAACGCGCGTCTCATTCTGGCACCGTATGGCGTGCGAAGACGGCTGGGACGGCGGCATCATCGAAACCTCCGTCAACGGCGTCTGGCAGCAGATCTCCCCCATCGGCGGCTATCCTGACCAGATCGAACACACCAGTTCGAGCTGCCCCTTCGCCTACGGCACCCCCTGCTTCTCGTCGGATTTCGGCTGGCGATACAGCCGGGTCGTGATCCCCGACGCCGCCGGAAACGCCGTGGTTCGATTCCGCTTCGGCAGCGACCAAAACACGGGCGCCGAAGGCTGGTACATTGACGACCTGCGCATCTACTACGGCGAAGACCTGGTCGCGGTCGGCGGGGAAACTATCGCTGTCCCAGAGGACTTCACCCTGAGCCAGCCGTTCCCCAACCCCTTCAATCCTTCGGTAACCCTGACGTTCGGACTGCCTTCGCCTTCGCCGGTTCGCCTGACGATTTACGATCTGCAGGGGCGCCGCGTCGCCGTGCCTCTGGACGGCCGCCGCTCCGCCGGCATCCACTCCGTCACATGGAATGCGGAAAATGCGGCGACCGGAGTATATCTCTATCGCTTCGAAGCGGGCGGTTTCGTCGCCACGGGAAAGATGGTCTTGATGAAATGAAAGCCGAACTGCCGCGGCATCCGTAGCGCTAAACTGACTCAACGTAAAATTTATAATTGCAGAAATCCCTCTATTTCGCGGAGGCCTTGTATGTTTTACAAAAGAATCGGCAGGCTGGGATTCATCGCTTCGGCAATCCTCCTGATCGGCTGCGCCACCGTGCCGATCACCGGGCGCAAACAGTTGGCGCTGGTCCCCGACTCCGAACTGCTGCCGATGAGTTTCAGCCAGTATCAGCAGTTGATCAGCGAATCGAAGCTCTCAACGAACCCGCAGGAAGTCAAGATGGTCCGCACCGTAGGCACCCGCATCGCCGACGCCACCAACCGCTTCTTAAAGCAAAACGGCATGGGCGATCAGGTGAAGAAGTTTCAGTGGGAATTCAATCTGATTGACGCGGACTCCATCGTCAACGCCTTCTGCATGCCCGGCGGCAAGGTGGCGGTGTACACGGGGATCCTGCCCGTCACGCAGGACGAGACCGGTTTGGCGGTGGTGCTGGGGCATGAAATCGCGCACGCGGTGGCGAATCACGGCGGCGAGCGGATGAGTCAGGGGTTGGTCACAGAGCTGGGGGGGCTGGGCTTGAGCGCGGCGTTGCAGAGCAAACCTCAGCAGACGCAAATGCTGGCGATGGCGGCGTTCGGCGTCGGAGCACAGGTGGGGTTTCTCCTGCCCTACAGCCGCCTGCACGAATCGGAAGCCGACCACATCGGCTTGATTTTAATGGCGATGGCGGGATACGACCCGCGGGAAGCGGTTCCCTTTTGGGAGAGGATGAGCCGCCTGGGCGGCGCGGCGCCGCCGGAATTCCTCTCCACGCACCCTTCCGACAGGACGCGCATCGAAAATATCCAAAAAGAGCTCCCTGAGGCGTTGCAATACTACGACGTATCGAAAAAGAGATAACGGGTTCTACCTGCACTAAGATTCGAATTCATCTTCTGAATCCGCCTTTTCGACGATGGAGATCTTCGCGGATTTTGGCGTCGGCTGCGGTTCTGCGGCGCATTCCGCTCCCTGGCGGCACTCCTTGTCCGCGCAGACTCCGCAATCCGGTCTGATCTTCCGCTTCTTATCCCGTTTCTTCCGCCCGTTTAATCTGCTCATATAGACATTCGAAACGCCGCTTATCTCAGCTCATTCGGGGAGGATCTCCAGCAGGTTCTCCCCGAATAAATACTCAATCTGCGTACCGCTGAAGCCCGCATTCTCCAACATCTCGATGGATTCCAGCAACGCCGCCTGCTCGCTCTCATCGTCCCAGGCAGCGTCGATGAACAACGTCCGCGCCGCCGCTTCCCGTACATCCTCCGCCATCGCGCGGTGCGGATCTGCGCTTCGATTGCCTGAACGGACCCACAAGCGAAAATTTTTTCGGCCCTTCACGTCTAAAAGAGCGGCATCGAAATCATCCTCGTCGGCGATGAGCGCGCATCTGGAATCTTCCGGCAATCGGCTCGCGGTGGTGCGGGAACAGACGATCAGCAAATCCAATTCGCCGGCTGTCCGCACGGCATCCGACCACGCCGATCCCGCGGCATTCGAATCCGATAGAAAGACCGTCTTCACGCCCAGATCGCACAGGTTCTGCAAAGTCTCGCATGACAGCCTTTCCGGCTCTGCCAGCACCGGCAGAAGCGCCGGCTGCTGATTCCGCACGGCGGCTTTGACGTCGCCCGATCCCTGCGCGAAGCGAAACTGATTTTCAGCGCAGAAACGCCGCCATCTCTCCACGTCGGCGTAAGGCGAATCCGCCGAAACCAGCGCCGCTTGACAGTCCAGCCCGCGCCACCTGCGCCACCGCAGTTCTTGCGCCAATCCCGCATCCTGAAATCGCAGAGGCTCCAGGTTCACGGTGATCGCAGAGTAGAGGCGATTGCGGGAGGATATATGAGCGCTCAGCAACGGCGGATCCCGATCCGCCAGAAAGGCGATGAAATCCGCCGCCTCCCTGCCGACATTCTCCAGCACCGCCGGCGAAACCGTCTCAGGCAGATCCTCGATCTGATGATAGAAGGAACGTTCGCCGCTGGACCAGAAGTTGAACGTCGCGATCCCCGCCGTCTCGAAGGAGTGATTATCCGAACCGTTGCGCCAGATGGTGCTAAGACGCAGGTTCGCCGTCCCTTCTGAAGATCCTCCCGCTTGGTAGTCATCCCAGATCTCCGGGAAGTGCTCCGCTCCCCCGAATCCCACAGGACCGGTCCCGACCCCGCAGCAATCGAAATTGAACATCGCCGCAATTCGTTCGAGAGGAACGATGGGGTGCGCCACGAAGTATTCCGACCCCAGCAGCCCCTGCTCTTCCGCCGCGAATTCGATGAACAGAAGGCTGCGCTTAGGGGAAACCTCTTGAGCGGCGAATCCCCGCGCCAATTCCAACACCACCGAAGCACCCGAAGCGTTGTCATCCGCTCCGCGGAAGACGTCGCCGGCGGCGTTGATCCCGTTATGGTCGAGATGTCCCCCGACGACGATCCATTCATCCCGCAAGACGGCATCCGATCCCGGCAGGATGCCGATCACATTCGAAGCCACGGCGTTCGGATTGCAGCGCAACTGGGTTCGCACCCGCGCGATCCTGCCGGTCGCAAAGGACTGTCCGCCCTGCGGAAGCAGGTTCTTCAGCGTCGCGAATTTGCGGCCCGTCCCTCGGAAGAAATCGTCCACGACGTGTTCGCTGACAAGGAGAACGGGCACCTTCGGGAAAAAGGCGTCGCGGTGAATCGCCGCGCCCGAAATCGCTTCGCGATCACTGACGAAGAGGACCGCCGCCGCGCCGTGCTCCACCGCTTGTTTCAGCTTGTAATCGCGAGAAAACTGCTCCTCCCAGTCGCGCTCGGATCCCGGCACCGCCTTATAGATCAAGGCGATCTTGTTCCGCAGATCCTGTCCCGCAAAGTCGTCGCGTCCCCTCTCCGGCTCGCAGATGCCGTAACCGACGAAGACCACCTCCGCCTCGACCGATCCCGAACCGGAATTCGTGATCAAATGAAAGTCTTCGCCGTGTTGGTAGCGCTTCCTTCCGTGCGCGCCATTGCGCAGCTCCAGCGAAGC
>CAZUTK010000045.1:0-27566 GCA_964623265.1 uncultured bacterium
CAACGAAGACGTGAGTCGTCCAGGGGATGCGGTCTCCGCCGCAGACGAAATCGAGCCTCACGCGCAGAAGATACCGCACCGGCACCACCCGAATCCCCAATTCTTCCCAGCCTTCTCGAGCCGCCCCTTCTTCCAAGGATTCACCGGGTTTGATTCCTCCGGACGGCGGGCGGAAAGCTCCCGCCGGATACATCGGCTTGCGGGTGACCGCCAACCGCCGCTGATGATACAGATAGAGAGTGATGTCGTGAGCTCTGCCGTCCTTCTGCGTGGAACGGATGAAATCGAAGTCTTCTCGCGGCGTGGGATAGTTCAGCCGAATCCGCAGGGGTGCGCCGTAGCGGGATTCGGATTGTTGCAGCAAATGGGCTGTATACGACATTGAACGTTCCTACGCGAGGATCTGACTGCACCTCAACGGAGGGAAAAAATCCGAATTTTCGCAAACCGGAGATGATGGATTTTTAGTTGACATATTGCGGAAAAATTTGTAAATTAAGGGAATTTTACGGAACAAAAATTATGAGTTACGGACCGATCTTCATCTTTTTCGTCGCATCTGTTGCAATCGTGTTTGCAGCAATGCTCGCCAACCGTCTGCTGGCTCCTCACAAGCCCAATCCCGCCAAACTCACAACCTATGAATGCGGCGAGGAACCGGTCGGTTCCCCCTGGATCCGGTTCAACTCCCGCTTCTACGTCATCGCTCTGATCTTCATCGTCTTCGACGTGGAAGTGCTCTTTATGTTCCCCTGGGCGGTGAATCTGAAAGAGCTGGGGATGTTCGCCTGGTTGGAGATGGCGGTTTTCATCTTGATTCTGGCGGTGGGACTGGCGTATGTTTGGGCGAAGCGGGATCTCGAATGGATCAAACCGCGTCCCGGCTGGATGCAGACGCCTTCCCAAGTTCAAGACAGAGAAAAAACACCCGTGAGGAAGGAGCGAGAATGGGTATCATAGAAGGCCGCTACGGACCGAACATCCTGATCACCTCCCTGGATACCATCTACAACTGGGGGCGTTCCAAATCCATCTGGCCGGTCACCTTCGGATTGGCATGCTGCGCCATCGAAATGATGTGCACCGCTATGTCCCGCTTCGATTTAGACCGGCTGGGGATCTTTATGCGCCCCACGCCGCGCCAGGCGGACTGCATGATCGTCGCCGGCACCGTCACCGCCAAGATGGCGGAGCGGCTGCGCCGCCTCTACGATCAGATGCCCGAGCCGAAGTGGGTGATCTCTATGGGATCCTGCGCCAATTCGGGCGGTCCCTACTGGCAGCACGGCTACCACGTCGTCAAAGGCGTGGATCAGATCGTGCCGGTGGATGTGTACGTCCCCGGCTGCCCCCCCCGTCCGGAGGCTCTCCTGGACGCCTTCCTGCAGCTGCAGGAAAAGATCAAGAAAGATACGCTGGCGAAAAAGGCGGGCTGATCCCGTCTTTCCATAAGGCTCGTCGTCGGTTTCGGAAGTCAAGCCGGTCCGGACGGCGAAATTGAAATACGGCTGACTCATGACTGCACAAGAGATCGTTGAGCGCCTGAACGCAGCTCAAATCCCGGCGCAATTGCGGGAGACTCCTCCTGAACCGTTTCTCGAAATCCCACGGGAGGCACTGCCCGCAGCGGCGGAACTCTTAAAATCGGATGCGGAACTCGCTTTCGATAATCTCCTCTGTCTATCCGGTCTGGAGCGCCCGGAATATCTGGAAACGGTCTATCATCTCTTCTCCTTCCGCCACCGCCGTCGCATCACCCTGAAGACGCGCTGCCCGAAGGATGATCCGGTCATCCCCTCCGTGGCGTCCGTCTGGCGCACGGCGGAATGGCACGAACGCGAAGCCTACGATCTGGTCGGAATCCGCTTCAGCGGCCACCCCGATCTGCGGCGCATCTTGCTGCCGGAAGACTGGGAAGGACACCCGCTCCGCAAAGATTATCAACCCCCGGCATTGTATCACGGCATCCCCTTATCCGCAGATATACCCCCGGCTACCGATGATGGAAAGTAGAGAACCCAAACCCCCCATTGGCGCGACGGCAAACCTGCCCGGCGGAGGTCCACTGTGGGAACTCACCCGCCAGGCATCCGACTCCTTCGGGGAGCGGATGACGCTGCAAATGGGACCTCAACACCCGGCGACGCACGGAGTGCTTCGGCTGGAATTGCAGACCGACGGCGAAGTCGTCACGAAAATCACCCCGTACATCGGCTATCTGCACCGCTGCTTCGAGAAAGTCGCGGAGAGCGTCAGCTATCCGCAGGTAGTCCCCTACGCCGACCGGATGGATTATCTCGCCGCGATGAATATGAGCCTGAGCTACTGCCTGGCGGTCGAAAAATTGATGGGGATTCAGGTGAATGACCGCATCGAGACCATCCGCGTCATCGTCTGCGAACTGAACCGAATCGCCAGCCATATGGTGGCGCTGGGGACGTATGGTCTGGATCTGGGCGCCTGGACGCCGATCCTGCTGCTCTTCGAGCAGCGCGAACATATCCTCGATCTGTTCGAAGAGCTCTGCGGTGCCCGCATGCTCTTCAACTACATCCGCATCGGCGGCTTGTCGCACGATCTGCCCCCGGGCTGGACGGACAAAGTGCTGGAATTCTGCGACTTTATGACGCCGAAAATTCCGGAGTTGAACGACCTGCTCAGCTACAACAAGATCTTCATCGAACGCACCGCCAACGTCGGCGTGATGTCGCCGGAACTGGCGATCGCCTACGCCGTCAACGGACCGAATCTGCGGGCGACCGGCGTGGACTACGATATGCGCCGGGACGAACCCTACAGCGGCTACGAGAAATACGAATTCACCCCCGCCGTCGGCAAGGGGGAGATGGGGCGTCCGGGGGACTGCTGGGACCGCTACATCGTCCGAGTTCGCGAGATCGGCGAGTCGTTGAAAATCATCCGCCAGGCGGTCGCCCGTCTGCCGCAAGGGGACGTCCAGGAGCAAATCCCCAAGAACTTCAACAAGATGCCGGTGGGTGATGTCTATGTGCGCACGGAAGCGCCCCGCGGGGAACTCGGCATATACGTCGTTTCCGACGGCACGAAGAAACCCTACCGGGTGAAGGCGCGATCCGGCGCCTACTGTTCCGTTTCGGCGCTGCCGGCATTCGCCACCGGCTGTCTGATCGCCGATCTGGTGGCGATCGTCGCCAGCATTGATATCGTCCTGGGCGAGGTGGACCGATGATCCTCGAATTTCTGCAAGCGAATCCGCTGCTGCTCACCATCCTCTACTGCGCAGGAGTGGTGACGTTCGTCTTTCTCTTCGTGCTGTTCTCCAACTGGTGGGAACGGAAAGTCTCGGCACACGTCCAGGACCGCCTGGGTCCGATGGAGACCGGCGGCTGGCACGGCTGGTCGCAGGCGATCGCCGACGCCTTCAAACTGCTCTTCAAAGAGGACATCATCCCCGCCGCGGCGGATCGCCGGCTGTTCCGGCTGGCGCCCTACATCGTGTTCGTGGGCAGCCTGGCGGGTTTCGCAGTCCTGCCCTTCGGAGCGCATTTGATCGGTTCGGATCTGAATATCGGGATGTATTATGTGATCGCGGTCTCCTCGCTGGTCGTGATCGGCATCCTGATGGCGGGATGGGCTTCGAACAACAAATGGGCTCTCTACGGCGCTATGCGCTCCGCCGCCCAGATGGTCTCCTACGAGGTTCCGGTGGCTCTCTCGCTGCTGGTGCCGGTGGTGATGTCCGGCACGATGTCTATGCAGGAACTGGTGCACAATCAGGAAGGGTATTTCTGGAATTGGTACGTGTTCCGGATGTTCCCTTTGAGCATCGTCGCGTTCATCATCTACTTCTGGTCGTCGCTGGCGGAATGCAACCGCAACCCCTTCGACCTGCCGGAAGCGGAATCCGAACTGGTCGCCGGCTACTTCACCGAATACAGCGGCATGCGCTTCGCCATCTTCTTCCTGGCGGAATACGGCAATATGTTCGTGGTATCCGCCATCGCCTCGACGGTGTTCTTAGGGGGTTGGCAGCCACCTTTCCCGTTCCTAGGATTCATTCCGGGAGCGTTCTGGTTTGTGGGCAAGGCGATCTTCCTGGTCTTCGTGCAGATGTGGCTGCGCTGGACGCTGCCCCGCCTGCGCGTGGATCAATTGATGCACGTCTGCTGGAAGATCTTCCTGCCCTTTTCCTTCGCGAACCTGCTGCTGGTGGGGCTTTGGGCGGCGCTGGGGGGGAAATAAGATCCATGAAGGCATCAAGGAGAAATCTTCCGTGCCGCAGAAGTTATTTATATTCACCCATTCCGCCATATGAAATAATGTGGAATATCCCTTTTCGGAATAGAATGCTGACAACCCTATGAACCCCATCCTCCGCTACTTCCGCGACATCTATCTGGGCGTTTGGACGACGCTGGTGGGCATGAACGTGACGCTGAAGCACCTCTTCAAGCCGGCGGTGACGGTGCAGTATCCGCACCGCAAGCTCACCCTGCCCCCCCGCGCCCGCACTATGCTGGTGAACAACATAGACGCCTGCAACGGATGTCAACAGTGCGCGCGCGCCTGCCCGGTGGAAATCATCCATGTGGAGACGGTCAAGGCGCTGCCGGATGAAGATCTGGGCTTGATGCCGGACGGCAAGCCGCGCAAGCTGCACGTGGTGCGTTTCGATGTGGAAATGTCCAAGTGCATCTTCTGCGGCTTTTGCGTGGAGGTCTGCCCCACCGGAGCGATTCACTGGCAGCAACCGCACGAGAAGGTATCCTACAACCGCGAAGGGACGATCCGCCGCTGGTCGAAATATACGGAAGAGGAGCGCACCAGACTGCTGCAGCGCGACGCCGCTGCGAAAGCCGCCAAGGCGGCCGCCGCCGCGAAAGCCGCCGCGGCGAAGGCGGCGAATCCCGCGCCGGATCCGGCTGCTCCGGAGAAAAAAGACGATAAGGAGGCTGAATGATCGAATTCCTGACCCGTGCCGTCTTCTGGCTCTTCGTCATCCTGACGGTCGGTTCGGCGGCGGTGGTGGTGTTCTCCCGCCGCGTCATCTACTCCGCCTTCGCCCTGCTCTTCACCTTCTTCGGCGTGGCGGGGTTGTACGTCTTTCTGGCGGCGGACTTCCTGGCGGCGAGCCAGGTGCTGATCTACGTCGGCGGCATCCTGACGCTGATCATCTTCGGCGTCTTTCTGACCGCGAAGATCTACCAGATGAACATCCCTCAGCAAACGCATCAACGCTACCTGGCTCTGCTGCCCGTGCTCGGAATGCTGGCGGTGCTGATCTACACCCTCTACACGGCGGAATGGACCCTCGTGGAGCCCGCGTCGGAACCGACCACCCGGCACCTCGGCAAGCTGCTGCTGACGACCTATCTGGTGCCGTTCGAAGTCGCCAGTGTGCTGCTGCTGGCGGCGCTGATCGGCGCGATGCGCCTGTCCAGACCCAGAAGTTCGGGGGGGGATCATGCCGAGTGATTTTCAGATTTATCTGGGCGTCAGCGCCGCGCTGTTCGTGCTGGGGCTGCTCTGCGTGATGACGCGCAAGAACGCCGTTTCCGTGCTGATGGGGGTGGAACTCATCCTGAATTCCGGAGCGTTGAATTTCGTCGTTTTCAGCCGGCATACGGCGGGCAACCTGCTGGGTCAGGGAGCCGCGATCTTCATCATCATCCTCGCGGCGGCGGAAGCGGCGGTCGCTCTGGCGATCTTTTTGAATATCTACCGCACTTTCTCTTCGGCGGAAGTGGACCGCGCGGATCAACTGCGCGGGTGATATACAATGTTGTGCGGCGATACTTCAGAAGCCGCATCGCGCCTTTCAAATATCGGATATGCTGCGAAAATACGAAATCGCGGACGGGAAGCTGGTGGAGAGCCGGTCGCCGAACGCTCCGGTGCTGACCTTCGTCCAACCCGACGACGCGGAGAAGAAATTCCTGATCGAGCAGTGCAAGATTGACGAGCACACTCTGCACTCCTGCTTCGACCCGGACGAGCTCGCCCGAATGGAATTCGAGCCGGAGCATATCGCGCTAATTTACAAACGGCCCAAGAACTACTCTTCCGCGGATCAATTCCTATTCCGCGTCACTTCCGCAGGCATTTTCCTCTTCAAAGACCGGCTGATCTTCATCCTGACGGAGGACATCCCGTTCTTCGACGGCAAGATTTTTTTGCGCATTACTTCCTTGCCCGGCTTGATGCTGAAGATCTTGTCGCGTTCGATCTTCCATTTTCTCGAACACCTGAAGACGATCAATATGATTTCGGAAGCACTGGAACAGAAGATCAGCACTTCGATGGAGAACAGCTACCTGCTGAACCTGTTCACTCTGGAAAAGAGTCTGGTCTATTTCCTGAACGCCATCAACACCAACGCAATGCTGATCGAGAAGCTGCGCTACAACGCCGCCAAGATCGGATTCTCGGCGGATGAAGCCGAATTGCTGGACGATCTGATCATCGAAAACAACCAGTGCTACAAGCAGGCGGAGATCTATTCGCACGTTCTGGCGGGGATGATGGACGCTCGGGTGTCGGTGGTCAGCAACAACCTGAACATCCTGATGAAAACGCTGAACATCATCACGATCGCAATTATGGTGCCGACGTTCGTGGTGAGCGCCTTTTCGATGAACGTGGGGATCCCGTTTCAGCATCACCCGCTCGCCTTCTGGATGATTATGGGTCTGGCGACCGTTTCCGTAATGGGCTTCTATCTTTTCTGGCGACACAAGAAGTGGTGATTCCGGCTGCAGAGAATCCATAAAAACTGCGCCCGAATAGTGCGGGCGCAGTTCCCAAAATCAACCATCGAGATTCAGGTCTTATGATTCCTTCGGCTATCATCGTGCTGCTGGCGCCTTTAACGGCGTTCACCATCGTCATCTTTCTGGGCAAGCGGCTGCCGCGCGGCGGCGATTGGGTGAGCCTCTCCGCCATCTTCGGCGGGTGGATTCTTTCGCTGCTCCTCTTCGTCCGCATGCTCGCCGCCTGGGACCCTCACTTCTCCCGTGTTTGGCAGTTTGACTGGTTGAGCTACGGGGATTACACCTTCCGCATCGGCATCAACCTGGACAATATGGCGATTATGATGCTGGTGGTGGTGACGACGGTCAGCGCTCTGGTGCATCTCTTCAGCGTGGGGTATATGCACGGCGATCCGCGCTACTCGCGCTTTTTCGCCTATCTCTCCTTCTTCAGCTTCAGCATGCTGGGGCTGGTGTTGGCGGACAACCTCTTCATCATCTTCTGCTTCTGGGAACTGGTGGGGCTCTCCAGCTATCTGCTGATCGGTTTTTGGTATGAGAAGAAGAGCGCTTCCGACGCCGCCGTCAAAGCCTTCGTGGTCAACCGCGTGGGCGACGCGGGGATGTTGATCGGCCTGGCGATCGTGCTTTCCACGCTGGGCACGCTGAACCTGCACGATGTCGCTCAGGGCGTGGCGAAAGGCGGACTTTCGGGTTGGCCGCTGACCGTGGCGGGGCTGTGCCTCTTCTGCGGAGCCATCGGGAAATCGGCGCAGTTTCCCCTGCACGTCTGGCTGCCGGACGCGATGGAAGGTCCCACGCCGGTTTCCGCCTTGATTCACGCCGCCACGATGGTCGCCGCCGGAGTGTACCTGACGGCGCGCATCTTCGTCATCCTGACGCCGGATGCCGGGCAGGTCATTGCCTACGTCGGGGGCTTCACCGCCATTTTCGCCGCCACCATCGCCGTGGCGCAGAACGACATCAAGCGGGTGCTGGCTTACTCCACGGTCAGCCAGCTGGGCTATATGGTGATGGCGCTGGGCGCCGGAGCTTATATGGCGGGATTTTTCCACCTGGTGACGCACGCCATGTTCAAAGCCGCGCTGTTTCTCGGTTCCGGCAGCGTCATCCACGCGATGCACCACGCTCTGCATCACGCCGGATCCCACGCCGATCCGCAGGATATGCGCAACATGGGCGGATTGAAGAAGTACCTGCCCACGACGTTTCGGACGTTCGTGCTGGCGACGGTGGCGCTTTCCGGCGTGCCGCTGACATCCGGATTCCTGTCCAAGGACGCTATCTTAGGCGGAACGCTGGCGTACGCCCGCCTGCATCCGGGCAACTGGCTCCTGCCGGTCTTCGGCTTCGCCGCCGCCCTGCTGACCGCCTTCTATATGTTCCGGCTGGTCTTCCTGACTTTCACGGGAGAATTCCGCGGCGGCAAGGAAGCCGAGCACCACCTGCATGAAGCGCCCAAGGTGATGACCGTGCCGGTCGCGGTGCTGGCGGGACTGACCCTCTTCTTCTTCTACACGCTGCCGTCCGTCAACCCGACTACTCCGCAGGGAGGATGGTTTGCACACCTCTTCCCCAACCCGGCGAAGGTCTGGACGACTGCGGCGTCTGAGGCGGGTCATCCGCACGAGACACTCGCCATCGAAGAAACAACCGCCTTCGAAGCGGAATTAGAAGCCGTTCCGAGCGAGAGCCATCCTACGGCTCCGGCGGTCGAACGCGAACTCGAAGCGCACGCCGCCGGCGCGCACGGCGAGGCGGAGCACGAAGCTCACATCGAACACTCCTCGCACAACATCGCGATGGTGCTCTCGATTTTCGTCGCCGGCTTGGGCATCTGGATCGCCTATCTCACTTACTACCGCTGGAAGATCTCCGCAGCCGCCTGGCAGAAGCGTCTGGGCGTCCTCTACCAGGGGATGTACCGCAAGTGGTGGATGGACGAGATCTACGGAGCGGTTTTCGTGCGGGGGGTGCACCTGAAGGCGCAGCTTCTCGCCTGGTTCGACTTGAAGGTGATTGACGGCGTCGTGGACGGTTCCGCCTGGCTGACCCGCACCTGGGCGTTCTTCACCGGCTGGTTCGACAACACCTTCGTGGACGGGGCGGTCAATGGAACGGCCTGGCTGGTGGGCATCTGGGGGAAATTTGTGCGCCTCTTCCAGACGGGGCAGGTGCAGCGCTATATGCTGATCACGATGCTGGTGGTGGCGATATTTCTGCTGCTGAGGATGTGAGGAGAAAGGAAGCACTCGTATAAATCACCGGATTCCGCCGTTTCCGCAGATTGCGCAGGATAAAACGCTGAAATCATCCGCGCAATCCGCGAAATCCGCGCAATCTACGGTTCGGATAAAATTGTCTTCAACGACCTAAGGCCAATCGCTGAGAACTTATGGGACCCTTAACACTCATCACCTTCCTCCCCGTCGTGGGAGCCGCCGCAATCGGGCTGATTCCGGCGAAGAATCACAACGCCATCCGCTGGACGGCGGTGGTGACCACTTTCCTCGTGATGGTGATCGCCTTCTCGCTCTACCCGCAGTTCAGCCGCACGGACTTCGGCATCAACGAAGAATCCAGCTTTCAATTCGTGGAGAAAGCCCGCTGGATCCCGGCGTTCAACATCTACTATTTCGTCGGAGCGGACGGGTTGTCCTTCCCCATGATCCTGCTGACGGCGCTGCTCTGCTTCCTCTGCATCTTCGCTTCCTGGGGCATCGCCAAGGGCGTAAAGGGGTATTTCGCCATGTTCCTGCTGCTGGAAACCGGCATGATGGGGACGTTCGTGGCTCTGGATTTCTTCCTCTTCTACGTCTTCTGGGAAATCATGCTCCTGCCGATGTACTTCCTGATCGGCATCTGGGGCGGCCCGCGCAGAATCTACGCCGCCATCAAGTTCTTCATCTATACTTTGGTCGGGTCGGTGTTGATGCTCTTGGTTATGCTGGCTTTCTACTTCAACGTGCGCGACCCCGTCAGCGGCGCTCACACCTTCAATATGTTGCACATTATGGATCAGGGGAACCACTCCCCCTGGCTGCAGCTCTTCAACGTGCGGGCACTGCTGTTCTTCGGCTTGTACATCGGCTTCGCCATCAAGGTGCCGGTCTTCCCCTTCCACACCTGGCTGCCGGACGCTCACGTGGAAGCCCCCACGGCGATCTCCGTCATTCTGGCGGGCATCCTGCTAAAAATGGGGACGTACGGCTTGCTGCGGATCTCCTTTCCGATGCTGCCGGACGCCACGCGATCTTTCGCCTGGTTTTTAGCGCTGATGGGGATGATCAACATCCTCTACGGCGCCTTCTGCGCGATGGCTCAGAAAGATTTGAAGAAACTGGTGGCGTATTCCTCCATCAGCCATATGGGCTATGTGATGCTGGGTATGTCGTCGCTGACGGCGGCGGGCATCAACGGAGCCGTGTTTCAGATGTTCAACCACGGCACTATCACCGCCATGCTATTCCTTTTGGTGGGCGTCATCTACGATCGCGCCCATCACCGCGAAATCGCCCGCTTCGGCGGTCTGGCGAACATCATGCCTAAATATATGGGGATCTCCGCGGTGGCGTTCTTCGCCGCGCTGGGACTGCCCGGCATGAGCGCATTCATATCGGAAGCGATGGTCTTTCTGGGCGCTTTCCCGGTCTGGAAAACCTTCACGATCATCTCGGTGGGAGGCATCATCATCGGAGCGGGCTATGTGCTCTGGACGGTGCAGCGGATGTTCTTCGGCGAGAAGATCAACGACCCAAAATACGACGGAATGTCCTTGGAAGAAATCCAGTCCCATTTGCCGGAAATCAACGGCCGCGAACTGTTCACTCTGATCCCGCTGGCGGCGATTGTCATCTTCCTGGGCATCTGGCCTCACCCCGTTCTCGGATTGATGAACGCCAGCCTGACGCACCTGATCGAGATCGTCAAGACGGCGCCGATTATAGCCGGGATGTAGCGTTTCCAATGTTTCCAGGGCTGAAGCCCTGGTCTATTATCTACCGCCCCGGCGGGCGGAAACGCGAAGCGTCCGAAAGGACGGTGAGAAAATAGCCCCGCGTTCAACGCGGGGAAAAAGCGCCCGAAATCTGCATCCGGTTGAAAAAAACGGATTGCCGACTATGAGATCCTCTCTGGCTGCTCTGATCGCCATCGTGGCGATTCTGGGTCTAATCACGTCCGCCGCACAAGACCGCTCGAACCTCAGGCTCAACGCCCTTTCCCACATTCAGGTGCTGGCTTCCGATTCACTGGAAGGGCGCCGTTCCGGACTGCCGGGCGGAGAAAAAGCCGCCGCCTGGATCGCCGCCAAATTCGCCGAATTCGGCTTGCGACCGGGCGTGAACGACAGCACCTATTTTCAGGATTTCCGCATCACGACGGCGGTGGAATCCGGACCGATGGCGATGCGCTTGATGCCGGACGCCCATCACCCGGATACTCTCACCTTCTGCTACGGCAGCGACTTCGTCTCGTTCGCGTACGGCGGCGAAAACCGGACGGCGGGTCCGTTGGTGTTCGTCGGCTACGGCATCCAAGATCCGGATAAAGGTCGGGATGACTTCGCGGGTCTGGATCTGCGCGGAAAGGTCGCGCTGGCTCTGGCGGGATCGCCGCCCACGGAAGGGGAAGGCTTCTGGGGGCACGAAGGAGGACACGGCTACAAGGCATCTCGCTGCCGCGATCTCGGAGCCGTCGGCTATCTGCAGGCTTCGGGCGACAAAGCTATGCAGCGGACGCTGGGCTTGCGCAACCGCCGCCCGGATCTACCCGCCTTCTGGATCAGCCGTTCCGCCTGCGACCGGCTGCTGGAGGGGACGGGTCTGACGCTGGATTCCCTGCGAACCCTGGCAGCGGCAAACCCCGCGGGATTTCACCTCGAACTGCCCTGCCGCCTCGAACTGGAAGCTCACGCCGGTGTGCTTCCGGACGCTCCGACCCGCAACGTCCTCGGATTCATCCCCGGCGCGGATCCGGCGCTGGCGCACGAAATCGTGCTGATCGGAGCTCATATGGATCACCTGGGCGTGGACGCCGTCGGCAGGATCTACCCGGGCGCCGACGACAACGCCTCCGGCACCTCCCTGCTGCTCGAGCTGGCTCGGATTCTGGCGCAGGATCCGATTCCGCCGCGGCGCAGCGTCTATTTCTGCGCCTTCGCCGGCGAAGATCTGGGTCTATTGGGATCGCAGGAATTCGTGGCGCATCCCCCCGTCCCTCTCGACTCCATCGTCATGATGATCAATATGGACATGGTGGGGCGGGGCGAAGGCGGGATCGAATTGGGCGGCGCGCCCAATTTCCCGCGGATTTGGGCGATCTGGAAGACGGCGCTGAACGATTCAATCTGTTCGCGGATTGACCACTTCAAGCCCGGCTACTACAGCGACCACGCGCCCTTCGAAGAAATCGGCATCCCCGCCTTCTTCGTGGCGACGAAGGGGGAACATCCCCATTATCATCAGATCGAAGACCGAGCCGAAACCATTCAGACCGCGCCGCTGCAGGAGACGGGCGAAATCGTGTACCGCGGCTTGCGCGCGGCGTCGGATTACCCCGCACCGCTGGCGAATCCCCGTCGTCTGCGGGATTCCATCCGTCAGAACGCGGAAATCGTCGCGCTGGGCGCTCCGCCGCTCCCCTTGCGTTCCACCGACGACACCCCCGACATCGTCTTGTACGAAGCGGGCAAACGCCTGGATTTCTCCTCGCCCAGCCGTTTGCGCCGCCTGCTGGTGGAACTGTCCGACTTGACCGCTTCTCGGGAATCTGAATCATCCGCCTGGGTCGCTTCCCTGAACGAAATCCCGACGGGGCGGCTGGAAACCGCTCTGATCCTCGGCATCGCCTCCCCCTCCCTGACGGAGGACGAAGCGGAGATCTACGCGGTTCTGGCGAAGCTGGGAGTGCGGTTCGTTCACGTGCCCCGGGAAGAACAAAAGGGATTTTTCGGCAAGAAGGGGCTGAACCAGGCGGCGCAGCGGCGGTTGCGGCAGCTGACGCAAGCGCCCCAGATGGTCATCTGGGACGTGGAAGACTTCCGCCAGGCGCAGGCGCTGCTGCAGGCGGCGCAAAAGCCGCTGATTCTCCGGATCCGGCAGGCGGATGCGGCACAACTGCGGGATCTGCATCTCGACCTGAAGGGATCTTTTCTCTGGCTGGAAGCGGAGGGCGTGTGCAGCTGGACGCAAGCCGATTTCGATCGGGCGCTGGCGGCTTTCGGACGGTATCCCATCGGCATCCAGGCGCAGCAGCCGGAGGATGCAGACCGGTTGATCGCGCTCTGGCTGGACGCCGGCTGCGACCGGCAGAAGATGACGGACCTGCTGGGGGGGAATCTGGTGAGGTGGATGGGGAAGCAAGCAACGCAGGTTCGGTAAGAGATCGCGAGAAATTCTATTCCCTCTTCACCCCCTTTCCACCACCACCGTCACCGGACCGTCGTTCACCAGCTCCACCTCCATATGCTCGCCGAAAGCGCCGATCTGCACCGGAACACCCTGTTCGCGCAGGAATTCCACAAACCGGATGAACAGCGGTTCGGCAACCTCCGGCGGCGCCGCTTCGGTGTAGGACGGCCGCTTCCCCTTGCGGCAGTCCCCTAAGAGTGTGAACTGCGAAACCGCCAGGACTTCTCCGCCAACATCCTGCAGAGATAAATTCAGCTTTCCGTCCGCGTCGTCGTGGACGCGCAGACCCGCGATCTTCTGCGCCATCCAGCGGGCGGTCTCGCTGTCGTCGCCCTGAGCCACCCCCACCAGCAGCAGCGCCCCCCTGCCGATGCGGCTCAACAACTTCCCCGCCACGCGCACTTCCGCCCGGCTGACTCTCTGATATACCACGCGCATAAGACTTTTTCGACTTGGATCGCGATAATATAGACCCCATCCCGCTCAAATGCAAGCGTCATTCCGCTTAATTCGCTCGCCTTTCCCCCCGCGCTGAAGCGCGGGGCTATTTTCGCACCGTCCTTTCGGACGATTTGCGTCCCGCCCGTTAGGGCAGCGGAAAAACAAAACGTGTGAGAGACATCACAAATCCGTCGAGCCTTCTTTCCTTTATTATAAGCGTGAAAAACTGGGAGGAAATGGATGAGAAGGCTACAGACTTTAGGCTTGATGTTGATTTTGATCGGATGCTGGAACTTCACCGCCGCGGGCGCGGAATTGCTGGTTCCGACGCATTTCCCCACCATTCAAGCCGCCATCAACGCGGCGCTCGACTACGACACCGTGCTGGTGGATGCCGGAATATACTCTGAAAGGCTGGATTTTCTCGGTAAGAACATCGTCGTCACGAGTCATTACATCCAGACCGGCGATTCGAACACCATCGTCAACACCGTCCTCGACGCCGGCGGCGTCGGCAGCGCGGTGCGGATGACGAACGGCGAAGGCGAAGGAGCGGTCTTCATGGGGTTCACCGTGCGCAACGGAGCAGGCAGCCTCTACCAGCCGGGCTACGGTGAATTTTACGTCGGCGGGGGGTTTTACCTGATCAACGCCTCGCCACTGATTCAGTTCAACATCATCCGGGATCATTTGACGCCGGACGGCGGGTCCGGCATCTTCAGCGACGGCGGATCTCCCCGGATCCATCGCAATACCATCGTGCAGAACATCACCACAAACTCGGGATGCGGTGCGGGAATGCTGATCAAGAACGCTCCGGGCGGAGTAATTGATTCGAACTACGTGCAATACAATACGGCTTATCACGCAGGCGGCATCGCGTTGAAGCACGCTCATCCGCTCGTCACCCGCAACGTGATCACGAACAACATCGCATCGCAGAGCGGAGGCGCAATCCGGATTTACACATCGTCGCATCCGAGCATCATCAACAACACGATTTCGGACAATTCCGCACCCTCCGGCGGTGGTGTGCAGGTTCTGGACAATTCCGATCCGATCTTCATGAACAACATCGTCTCCTTCACGGCTTCGGGTGCGGGCTTCGTGGTGATCGGCGCTTGTTCGCCGCAGCTCTCCTACAATCTCTTTTATGAAAACGCCGGCGGAGATTACATCAACATCGCGCCGGGCGTGGGCGACATCACCGGCAATCCCGCCTATGTGGGCGGCATTCCGTTCGATTATCACCTGACAGGCATTTCCGCCGCCATCAATATGGGCAATCCCAATCCGATCTACAACGATCCGGATCAGACGCGCAACGATATCGGCGCTTTTTACTATTACATCGGACCCCCGGTGCCGGTGGAGCTGCAGAGCTTCAGCGCCGCCGTCGGCGAAGACGGCATCACTCTGACCTGGCGCACCGCCTCCGAAATCGGCTGCTGGGGCTGGGTGGTCGAACGAGCGGAAGACGGATCCACCTATCAGACCGTCAGCCCTTGGATCGCCGGGCAGGGGACTTCGTCACAGCCGGGAGATTACCGCTTCACGGATCGCGAGGTTGTTCCTGGGAGCACCTACACCTACCGCCTGCAGCAAGTAAACCTGAGCGGTTCGGTTACCTATTCCGACCCGATCCAGGTTCGCTACGACGTCCTGGCGGCGGAATTCAGCCTGGAGCAGAACTATCCCAATCCCTTCAATCCGACGACTCAGATCCGCTTCGGGCTGGAAAGAGCCGGCGCTGTCCGCATCCGCATCTATGACGCCGCGGGCAGCCTCGTGCAGGTACTGGCGGACGGCGATTATGAAGCGGGGATGCACACCCTAACCTGGAATGCGCAGGACCTGCCCAGCGGGCGATACATCTGCAGCTTGAATGTCGAAGGACAAACTCTGACGCGAATCATCACCTTGCTCAAATAACCATCCTTTCTCCTCCCTGCAGCGCGAAGGGCTCGTCGAATTGACGAGCCCTTCGTTATTGGATGATCTCTTTTTGTTTCACTTAATGCTGATAGCGGGGGGAATATCCGGCGCTGCGCAGCTCTTCCATCAGCTTGTTCAGATCCGTCCCCGAACGCAGGAAGGCGCGTCGGGCGCCGGCGCGTTCCTGAATGAAGGGCAGGAAACGCTTCTGCATCAGGAGCTCATCCAGGAGCATATGGTCGCTGACTTCCAGACTGACGGGTTCGCCGCCGACGAAGATGTTGCCGGTCTTCTCCACGACTTCGGCGATCATATGATCCAGATTCCCGGGGATGCTGCCCTGGTTGTGTTCCCAGAGGAACTGGCGCATCTCCCGCGCCGATAAGCCGTCCTCCAAGCCACGCCGAATCGCCGCGCGGGTGATGAGGATGCGACCCTTGTGATCGTCTGTGAAGCGCGCCAGGTAGAGCTGCTTTTCCAGCGGGAATCCGGCGGGCACCGTGATTTCGAGGTTGCTGTGGATGACCAGCTTTTCCGGAAAGGTGCCGGTGCGCGGAGCGGCTTCCCGTTCGACGAAGGGGGGTTTGGCGTTACGGGTCTGCAGGAGCCAGGCGCCGATTTCCGTCAGGCGGAAGAGATCCACGCGCTGCGCCGGATGCGATGCCGTTTCCACGATGCCGATCCAGCTCAAGGATCGTTCCAGCGTGGATTTCATAAAGCGGTACTTCTCCTTGACCACATCGGGAGTCGGCAGAGGCAGTTCGCCGGAGCGGAAGGCTTCTTCGCGATCCATCAGGATGTGGAAGAAAGCCCGCATCTCGATCCATTGATAGACCGGGCAATCCCAGAGCATGCGTAAAATCGCGCGCCGCAATGCGTAGATGCTCGGCGAATCACCTTTTTGCAGCACGCCCTGCAGAGGGCTGGAGTCGCGGTCATTCCACGATGCATTCTTCCGGTAAAACACCCAGAAGTCACGGCAGAAGGCGGCTTCCGTCTGGATGGGCGTCAGCTTTTCGATGTTGATCTTCCAGCGCTCGTTGTCGGGATACAGAATTTCCCGCTCATAAGCGTAGAGGAAGAGGAAATCCAGGTAATGATACGCGTCAACGGGGCGGCCTTCCAGGCGGTCGAGGATGCGCTTCAGATTTTTCTTGTGCATGCCGCCCTTGCGGATGACCCCCACTTCACAGCGCACCAGATGGTTGAGCAGCTGCTGAAAGTCTATCCAGAGAGCCGACCGCTCCTTGCTGCGGGAGGCGAGGGCAAAATCCTCGTCTTCGGACTTGTACTGAGGCACCGGCTCGAAGAGGTCCTGATATTTCTGCTTGAAGTTGTAGCGGATGATGTGCGCGACCTCGCGCGGCAGACGATACAAAAGCTCCTTCGATTTGCGATCCTCCGCCGTCTGCGCGGTATCCACCAAACCGAGCTTCTCGACCAGCGCATCCTGAATCGGGGCGAGCAGCGCTTCCGGGTCTTTGTTAACAAACAGAGAAAACTCATAGGCGAGCTGAGAAGCGGGGATGCCTTCCTGATGCAGCGCCAGAATTTTCAGAAATTTACGAGTGTTGATCTCGCACTTTTCGAAGAATTTCCGCAGACGCACGGGGTTGCGCAGCTGCGCCTTCAACCAATGGAAAAGGGCGTGCGTCTTGTGCAATTCCACCGGATCTCCCCCCAGCCTCTCCACCAGCGCATGCAACTGTTCCTTCGAACGCCGCGGCAGGATCGCACCCAGCTTTCCCTCTAAGAATTCCGGCAGATGGAGGTAAGACGCGCAGGCGTTCAGCAGATGGAACTTCGCGGAATCAGGATCATCCGCGGCGGAGCGCACTTCCCACAGCAGACCATACTGCAGCAACGGTTCGGCGGTCTGCTCCAGCGCCTCGCCGTGGCGCAGGAGGAATCCGGTAGCCAGCTCTTCGCGGGTGGCAACGCCGCCTTCCGAGAGGATGTAGAACAAGAGGTCGTAGGAACGCTTCGGGATGCCGCCGAGCACCTGCTCGAGTTTTTCGTCATCTTGCAACGCCGCCTGCAACGCCGGGAGCAGTTCATCCAGTGGCAGAATCATGGCATCCTGCGAACCCAGCCAATGCGCCGCCATTCTGCGCAGCGGCTGTTCCGCCAGATGGGTCACTCCGTCTTTGATAGCATCGAACTGCTTCTTTTTCAAGACGACAACGTAGCTCTCTTCTAAGTTCTTTGTTTTATCTTTCATAGAGATGGTTGTGTGATTTGGGATGATGATAATGAAACCGAAGATTAAAGGTTAAGTTTGACGTTTCAGGGCGTAATAAAAAAGCCCGAAACGGGCAGGTTTTTCGAAGAATGATCTACACTGCCGTGACCGCCCCCTCCCACGAGTTTTCCGTCTCCACGGCAAGTTGCTCAGCCGTCCATAGTATAATAAAAAAAAGGGGAAAAGTCAAGGAAATTTATAAAATTGAGTAAGTTTTTCGTTCACACCGCGATTTCGAAGATATATACGCCGATTCAGACGAATTCATCGGTTTAAAATTTATTCAATTTAACTAAAAACAAACCGGAAATAGTTGCTCTTAGTCACAAATTAAACGCTTTTCGAGGGGAATCCGTTCCCGGAAAGCGGTTGGATGGGTGGTAGGTTCAAACGTGCAGACGGCGGCGGACGAGTTCGTAGAGGCAGAGTGCGGCGGCGACCGAGGCGTTCAACGAAGCCACATGCCCCCGCAGCGGGATGGAAATCAGATCATCGCAGCGCCGCTTGACCCCCGGACGCAACCCCCTGCCCTCGGATCCGATCACCAGCGCGATCTTACCTCGCAGGTCGGCATCGTAAAGCAGCCGCTGGGCTTCCTGGTCGGCTCCGATGATGCGGAAATCCGCTTCTTTCAGGCGGTCGAGGGCGCCGGCGATGTTCACCACGCGCGCGATGGGCAGATGCAGCGCCGCTCCGGCGGAGGCTCGGATGGCAGCCGCCGTAATCCCCGCCGCACGGTGCATCGGCAGGATTGCGCCGGCGGCTCCGGAACATTCCGCAGTGCGAAGAATCGCTCCCACGTTGCCGACATCCTGTATCTGATCCAGGACGACCAGAAACGGTTCTCCCTCCGCCTGGTCCGCACCGGCGATGAGATCATCCAAACGTCGGTAGGGGAATTCGCGGATCAGTGCCACATAACCCTGATGATGCAACCCTTCCGCCGCTTGCTGCAACTGCGCAGGATCCGCTTCTCGAATCTTCCAGCCTGCGGTCTGAAACCGCCGCAGGGCTTCATCCGGCTTGCCGCTTTGGATCCGGCGGGCGACGAGCAGGACGTCCGGGATGACGCCGCGTTCCCATAATTCTTCCACGGGCCTGCGCCCGGCGATGGGAATCCAATCTCCCCGCGGCTCCATCCGGATTTCGCGGGTACTCTTTTGGCGCGGCTCATTCTTCTGTGCGCATCCCATCCAAAATTCCCGCCGACTTTGTTTCGGGCGTTGACTGCCGCGAGAAGGGGGTTTACGGGGATCGGCGGGCTTTCCGAACCGCGGCGGGGGGGGAGCCGTCTTGGCGCGGGTTCCGCGCCGGTTCTTCGACGAAGCCGTCACTTCTTCTCCCCCTGCGGCGGTGTGATCAACTGCAGACCGAGTTCTGCCCACTGCTGCGCGTCGGTGACGGCGGGCGAACCGTCCATCAGTGAGAGCGCGGCGGTGGTTTTGGGAAAGGCGATGACGTCCCGGATGGTATCCGATCCCGCCATAATCATCGCCAGGCGGTCCAGCCCGAAGGCGATCCCACCGTGCGGCGGCGTACCCATCTCGAGGGCTTCCAACAGGAAGCCGAACTTCGTCTGTGCCTCTTCCGGCGAAAGCCCCAACATCTGGAATACGCGTCGCTGGATCTCCTTCTGATGAATGCGGATGGATCCGCCTGCAATCTCGTTGCCGTTCAGGACCAGATCGTAGGCTCGGGCGCGGATCCTGCCCCAATCTTCCGGATAGCGCTCGAGGTCTTCGAGGATCGGCGAGGTGAAGGGGTGATGCGCCGCCTGAAAGCGATTCTGCTCCGCGTCGAATTCGAACATCGGGAATTCGGTGACCCAGCAGTGAATAAATTCGGATCCGGCGGTCAAGCCCAGCTCCCGCCCCGCCCAGAGGCGCAGCTGCCCCAGCCCTAAAGCCAACTTTCGGGGATCGGCGTCCGCGCCGATCGCGAGCAGGTCTCCGGGTTTGCAGCCCGCGCGCTCGAGAGCCGCTTTGATCTGCGCCGCCGGCAGAAACTTCGCCGCGGTTGAGCTGACGACACCGTCCGCCGTGATCTGCGCGAAAACCAGCCCGCCCAATCCCCAACCGCGGGCTTTTTCCACCAATTGATCGCGCTGTTTGCGCGAATAGCCGGCGCAGCCCGGGAGATTCAACCCGCGCACGTCGCCCCCCGCCGCCAGCGCCTGCGCGAAGACTTGAAAGGGAGCATCTGCGAAAGTCTCCGCAAGATCCATGATTTTCAGGGGGTTGCGCAGGTCCGGCTTGTCGCTGCCGTATTCGAGCAAGGCGCGTTCATAGGGAATCCGCGCGAAGGGGACGGCGATTTCCACCTGCAGGACTTCCGCGAAGAGACGCACCATCAGCCCTTCCACGATCTCCCGAATCTCCTCCTCGTCCGTGAAGGAGAGCTCCACGTCAATCTGCGTGAATTCCGGCTGGCGGTCGGCGCGCAGATCCTCGTCGCGGAAACATTTGACGATTTGAAAATAGCGGTCGAAGCCGGAAGCCATCAAGAGCTGCTTGTAGATCTGCGGAGACTGCGGCAAGGCGTAAGCCCGCCCGGGATGCAGGCGCGAAGGGACGAGGAAATCGCGCGCTCCTTCCGGCGTCGGCTTGATCAGGAAGGGAGTCGCGATCTCCACAAAGCCGCTCTCATCGAAGTAACTCCGAATGGCTTGATACAGCCTGTGCAGGAGACGCAGGTTGCGCTGCATTTTCTCGCTGCGCAGGTGAAGATAGCGGTATTTCAGGCGGAATTCCTCCTGCACTTTTTCCGCTTCTTCCGGCAGGAAGGGAGGCGTCTTCGACGGGGAAAGCAGTTCCACCCGATCCGCCAGGATTTCGTAGGCACCGGTCGCCATGCGCGGGTTGATGCCGGCTTCCGGCCGGCGCTTCAGCACGCCTTCCACCCGCACCACGTCTTCATGGTGCAGATTCACCAGCGCTTCCCGCAGATCGGCGCGATCCGGCGGGGGAGTGATCTGGACGATACCGGTGTGGTCGCGAAGATCAAGAAAGGCGAGCCCGCCCAGGTCGCGGATGCGATGCACCCAGCCGCATAGGGTGAGCCGATCCCCTTCGTTTCGGGCGGTAACCTGCCCGCAATAAGTTCTGTCTTTCATAAATCGTTCATAGATTGCCAGGCGGTAATATACGCAAAAACAGCGCGGGATTCAAGCGCTTTTGCCGGCGGGATTTATGGCGGGATGCGCGGGCTTCGTGTCGACGGCCAACCCGAAAAAAGAGCAGCGCGCGCGATTCTGCTTGTTTTCTCCCGAATCCCTGCGTATATTATGCGTTGCATTTTCATCCAACCTCGAGGGACCACTATGAAGCACCTGCGCTATGCTTTGGCGATCATGCTGCTGCTGACGCTCCTTTCCAGCGTCGGATTCGGCTACACTCTGTCCGGCACGATCTCGGGCGGCGAATGGTTCGGAGGCATCACCTACGTTTACGCCGTCTCCACCGGGACGGGCACCCCGAGCTTCTACATCGGACTGGCTCCGCTGGGCAACGGCACATACCTCATCCTCAACGTGCCGGAAGGGTCTTACATCCTGGTCGCCTATCAGGACCGGGACGGGAATTTGACTCCTTCCATTGACGATTATATGGGATTTTACGGCGGCGCGATCCCGGAAGTGGTGGAAGTCGCAGGCAACGTGAGCGGCTTGAACATCGAATTGCAGGAGCTGCCGATGACGCTCATCGCGGGTCAGGTCTCCTGCCCGGAAGGATACTTCGGACCCACCTTTCTCCTGGCGGCGACCGATCCGCTCTTCGAAGACGTCACGAACTTCGGGGTTCTCTTCGACCTGACCGGCAACGCCGAATACTCGCTCTTCGTGGATCCCGGGCAATACTACGTGATGGCGTTCCTCGATCTGGATTTCAACTTCGTTCCCTCCCCGCAGGATCCTCAGGTCTTCTGGGGCGCGCCGAATCCGCCCCTCCTGGTGGATGTGACCGGCGGGTCGGCTCAGAACATCAACCTGCCCCTGATTCCACCGCCCGACCTCTCGCTGACGTTGATCCCCGCCGGAGCGCCGGTGGTGATCCCTCCGACCGGTGGATCGTTCAACTACGAAGTCGCCGTCGCCAACAACGGTGCGGAAACCGCTTCCGTGAAAGTCTGGATGGACGTCACCCTCCCATCGGGATCGTCGTACGGTCCGGTGCTGAGTCCGCTGCAGCTCACCCTGCCGGCGGGCTATAGCGGTTCGCGGGTTCGGACGCAATTCGTCCCGGGTGCGGCTCCCGCCGGAAATTACAGCTACAACGCCTATCTTGGGATCTATCCGGCGATCCGCTGGAATCAAGCGTCTTTCCCCTTCTCGAAGAGCGGGGTGGATGATTGCGCGACGGGCTCCTGGAGCAACATCGGGGACTCATTCGAAGACCCCCCGGGTCAACTGCTGCAAGCCTCTCATCCAGCAAAGAAAAACTTGAGCGTGCAGGCGCATCCCAATCCTTTCAATCCCTCGACGGTGATCACCTTCACCCTGCCGCGGGCGGCGAGGGTGTCGTTGGAAGTCTTCGATCCCGCGGGGCGTCGAGTGAAATCCTTGCAGGACGCGGGAACCACACTATCCGCCGGGACGCACAGCCTCCTCTTCGACGGCGGGGATCTGCCCTCGGGGATGTACTTTTATCGCCTGCGCGCCGGAGAATTCACCGCCGGCGGCAAGCTGATGCTGACGAAGTAAAACCGCAGAGAAAGAACGTCATATTGTTAAAATTGAAACAAAAAGTCCTTGCTTCCGGGAGAAAACCTCGCTACATTAAGCGAGGTTTTCGTTGTGCGGGAAACATCAGACAGCGCGCCCTTCTGATTGTCCCTCCACTGTTGCGCGGATTGACACGTGAAAAAATCTGCTCCCCTTGAAAAAACCGCTTGACAAACAGATTTTCAGCTATTATATTAGATTGCTATTGCTTCCAACATAAACGACCTCATTATTAAACCAACCTGCCGCGCAACTTTGTGATCAAAAGAACAAAATCGAAAGGAGGTGAAAGAAAGCGACACCGATCCATCATTCAATTTGTATCGTGCCGGCGTGATCCCGCACGAATCGCTACCCCCGGGAAACGGTTTCCCAATCCACATGGGCTGAGTGCTGCGCTGTTTTTATCGGTATTCGATCACGGCAATGATGATCAGAAGAGAAGAAGAAAGTAAATCAAACAGTATGGAGGCACGCGATGCGTAAGCTCAGCTTAACTCTGGCGACGATTTGCATTCTATTTTCAGCCGCCGCCGCCAACACCCCATTGACGGGAGATGAGATTCTGCCGGCGGGACCGGTGGCGATATACACTCCCGAGCCGATTTGGGGACTCGATTTCATCGGCAGCCCGGAACCCTTCGGCACCACCTGGTACGATTATCAACACAACGGGAGTATGACCCGCATGATCGCCTACGGACCCGACGGTTCGATCCATTGCGCCTGGATGAACGGATTGGTCTCCGGCGGCTCGCAGCGAGCCATCTTTTACAACAAGCGACTCCCGGATGGAACCTGGCAACACGGTGCCACCGGAATGCAAGTCAGCACTCTGAACGGATCGGGATATTGTACTCTCGACCTCGACCCGAGCGGAAACCCGGTGATCGCGTATCACGGTCCGTCGCCCAACAACATCATTTACATCTGGAATCCGATCGGCGTGTTCGCCTGCCCGCCTTCGCCCGTCACCAGTCCCATCGTTTGGCCTCATGTAGCGGTGGACAGCCGCGGCTGGATCCATATCGTGGGACAGACGAATCCGGTGGGGACGCTCTACTACACCCGCAGCGAAAACGGCGGAATTTCCTGGACGAACTGGGTGGCAGTGGCGCAATTGGGCACGGCGGCATCGGTATCGCAGACCATCACCGCAGACCCCGTCTGGGGGAAGGTCGCCATCGCCTATACCAAGCCGATCGGCACGAATGTCTATCAGGAAGACGTGTATTTCGTCGAATCCATGGACGGTCAGACCTGGAACTTCGCCGCCGCAACCAACATCACCAACTTCCCCACGACCAGCGACCGCTTCGCCTACTGCGACGTAGGCCTGCTCTATGATTTCAGCGGCAACTTGCACATCGTCTATACGGCCATCTCGCCTACGACCACCAACCGCGGCGGGAAGATCTACCACTGGAGTCAGGCGACAGGGACGCAGTTCGTGACGGGCACCTTCACGGAATCCTCCACCATCGCGTTCAACAATCCGGGTGCCTGGCGCAGGTGCATTGACCGCCCGACGCTAGGTCAGGACGCGGCGGGGGATCTCTTCTGCCAGTGGGGTCAGTGCACCACTCCGGGGGATGCTTCCGCCGGCGGTTACGGGAACTGGGATGTGTACGCCACCTACAGCGAAGACAACGGCGTCAACTGGATGGCGCCGGTCAACGTCACCGACACGCACACCCCGCAGGCTCCGCCCGGCGGCTGCCTGAGCGAAAACTGGGCGAATATGGCGAAGAAGGTGACGGATAAGCTCCATATCCAGTATATCAAGGATCTGGACGCTGGCGGCATTCCGCAGACGGAAGGGACCTGGACGCTGAACGACGTCGTCTATCAGGGCGTGCCCAAGGATTCCATCCGGACGCAAATCGCCATCACCTTGACGCCGATCAACCCGCCGATCGTCATCCCTCCGGGCGGCGGCAGCTTCACCTATATCGCTCAGCTGAGCAACAACGGATCTTGGCCGGCGACGATGGACGTTTGGATCCAGGTGCAACTGCCGAACGGCGCAATGTATCCGATTCTGTCCCGTCTGGGGATCACGATGGCGGCGGGATTCTCCCTTACCCGCACGCTGACTCAGTTTGTGCCCGGCTTCGCTCCTGCAGGAGACTACACCGTGTACGCCTACGTCGGGACTTTCGAGGAAAACGTCTGGACGAGCGACTCCTTCCCGTTCACGAAAGCCGGTTCAGATGGGAGCGCGGGCGGCGATTGGACCTGCTCCGGCTGGGACGTGACGCCGGAAGAGCAGCTCGATGGGAATGCGCAGCCGGCAAGCCATCTGCTGGCAGCGGCTTATCCCAACCCCTTCAATCCGGCGACGATGCTCAGCTACACGCTGCCGGAAGCGGCGAACGTCCGCGTGAGCATTTACAATATCAATGGTGCGGAAATCGCCACGCTGGTCAATGGTTGGAGAGACGCCGGTACGCATCAGATCCTCTTCGACGGTGCGAATCTCTCGTCGGGAGTCTATCTCTACCGGATCGAAGCTGCCCAACATAGCCTGTCCGGCAAGATCGTCCTGCTGAAATAGGAATCTCATACGACAAAACGGCGAGAGTCTTGAAAAAGCGAAGAAGGCGGACATTCAGTCCGCCTTCTCCGTTTCGCCGGCCGCAGAGAGCGTCCGGGTTTCCCCGAGGCGTCACAGGTCCGGAAACACGAGGGATAAAATCTGATTGAGATCGTTGAGATGAAAAGGTTTGTGCAGGAGGCCTAAAGAATTCTGCAGCATCTTTTTACGCGATTCGGCGAACGCGTAACCGGAAATGAATAGGAATTTCTGATCGGGATTCGTCCGCCGGATCCGCTCAAACACCTCGAAGCCGTCCATGCCCGGCATCGAAACGTCGCACAGCACCAATCCGAATTCCCCTTCCTCGTATTCCTTTAATCCCGCCGGCCCGCTGGGCGCCGCGCGGACTTCCAGTCCGATGATCTCAAAATACTCTTTGAGCAACATTCGGATGGATTCCTCGTCATCCACCACTAGGACCCGCTTTGGGGGGCTGGACGTTTTGACAGAAATGTCGTTCGATTGATTCATCATCTCAGGTCATTTGTTTCGGTCATCTCATCGGCTGGATCCAGGCTGCGCTTCATTTCCGGATAATATCGTCACCCAAGCGGCGATTCGCAAAATGTAATGCGTTAAATTTAGGGCGATGGTCAAGCTCCGGAGAGATGCGGCAATTGTTGCGCAGGGAAGCTTTTTCCGCGGTTTTTCAGTCGGATAAATCGAGAATTCCAACCTTGCGGCTTGACAATGGCGCGATAAAGCATTATATTCCTTCCTCATACAAGCCGCCCAGTAATGGAAATCCCGGCGGCGGAAAACCTCCGAATTACGCAATGAACGCCAGTAGGACTTCCGGAAGCGACCCTTTCTGCAAGGAAAGCGGCTGCCACTATCGCGCCTTAGCCACCGCAGATTTTTGCTGGTATCATTTGCAGGATCGCAAATCGTATCTGGATCGGCTGGCGAAGAAGATCTCTCGAGGGGCGGATCTGGAAAACGCCAATCTGAGCCGCATCATATGCGACGGTGTCGTCTTCGTCGGCGCCCGTCTGGCGGGTGCGGATTTATCCGGCGCGCAATTCCTCGCCTGCGACTTCCGCGAAGCGGATCTTTCGGGCGCTCGGATGTCCGGCTGCGTGATCCGAAAAACCGATCTTTCCCGCCTGCAGGGGAGCGGCGCCTGCTTTGAGGCGGCGGTCGCCGCGGAATGCAACTTCGAATTCGCTCAGCTCGCCGACGCCGTCTTGGCGCGAGCGGATTTGCGCGGTTCTCGTTTCACCGGAGCTTCTCTCTTCCGCGCGCGCCTGGATTTCGCATTGCTGGAAAACGCCGAATTCAGCGCCGCGGATCTGTCCTTCGGAGTTTTAGGGGGAGCAAAAGCGTCCGGGGCGCGCTTCGATGATGCGGATCTTTCCCGCTCCAATCTGGTCGGCGCCGAATTGGAAGGCGCCTCGCTGGTTCAGGCGAACCTCTTCTACGCCCGCCTGGGGAGGGCGCGGTTGTGCGGAGCGGATCTGACTCGAACCCGCCTGGAACGAGCCGTCCTGCGCGAGGCGGATCTGACACGGGCGAATCTGACCGACGCCGATCTGAAGAACGCCATCTTCGAGAGGGCGCTGTTGATCCAAACGGCGGTTGCCGGCGCCGGATCTTCGACCTCTTTCGCCGAACACTGGGGAGCCAATCTGCGCGACGCCGTTCTTTCCGATCTGAACCGTAGGTCGGATTCTCCGAATCCGACAACGCTTGCCGGAACCGCAGGAATTGCCGAAGGAGAAGCCGAGAGGAAGCTATGATCCTCGAGCAGTTCCTGCTCTCCATTAATGAGACGAATTGCTACGTGATCGGCTGCACTGACACCGGCGCCGCCGCCGTCATAGATCCGGGCGAATGGGGCGGACAGCCGGCGGCTTTCCTGCGTGAGCAGGGCTTAAATCCCGTCTGGATCCTGCTGACTCACGGGCACGCAGACCACACCGGCGGCGTGGAGCAGCTTCGGAAAGAATCAAACGCTCGAGTAGCGGCGCATCCCGGGATTTCCTTCGCCGATCTGCCCTTGCAGGAAGGGATGACGGTGGAAGTCGGGAAGTTGAAACTGCGGGTGCTGGAAACGCCGGGGCATACGCGGGATTCGCTGACGTTCGTCATCGGAACGGACGCCTTTTCCGGAGATGCGCTCTTCGCCGGATCCATCGGCGGAACGAAGGACGAACCCGAGGATCGGCTGCTGCGGCAATCCATCTGGGAGAAGATATTCTCTCTGGGAGATGACATCGTCGTTCACCCGGGTCATGGCCCGGCGACGACCGTCTTGATTGAGAGGCTGTTCAACCCGTTTTTCCTCGGATAACGCGGGGGACCCTTTCGATCCGCCAGCATCTCACAACAGTCACATATCAAAGGTAGCCCAGGACGATGGACTTAACCGAACAACCGCGCAAAGGCACGCCGCTGCTGTTTTTCAACTATCTCTGGATCGGGCTTATCCGCCTCGAGGGCAGTCACTTCGCGGGCTGCCGCCATTTCC
>CAZUTK010000046.1:0-26967 GCA_964623265.1 uncultured bacterium
GATCCGCCACATATGGATCACCGTGATTCGGATGATATTTGTTGGGATTGTGGATGGCTCCGAAGAAATTCTTCATTCCCAGCGTGACGCCGACGATTCCGTGATCCTTCAAGACGGGTAAATTGATTTGCGCCGTACAGAGATCCGTCGCAGCTCGAGCGAAGAGGCTGCCGATCGAGCGATGGGCGGTCAGTTCAGAATCATAGCCCAGTTGGTCGCAGCCAGCGCAGGCAACGGGTTCACCCCATTTGCGCAGAGTATATCCCGCGCCGCGCAAATCCGCGTTCAAACGATCCCAGATCAGGATATTTTCCGCCGGCACTCCGACCCGAATCAGAAATTCGACAACGCTGTTCACGAGTTCGATGTGGGTGGACATCCTGCGGCCAGACAGACAATTGACTTTTATGCCGACGCGATCCTGCGGAGAAAAAAGACGACGGAATACTTCTAATGGATCGGCGACATTGAAGTGTTCGCGGATCAGCCTTTCCAGCAGTGACCTCACGCGCTCTGGATCCGGACAGCCTTGATGAATGCATTTGGGATCGCGCGCGAGAGTTACTCCTGTCGCCTGTAGAGCAGGGAACTTTCCGGAGCAGCGGATGGCCGTCAGCGCCCCGATACCTCCTAAAGCGGATTTAATGAAATGGCGCCGTATCATCTACGAAGGGGATTCTGCTTTTTCAAATTATATATTAATATAGAAAAATGATGCAGGAAAGTCAAGCGCTAAAGTCCGACATTCCGAAGTCCGCAAAATTTGCATTAAAAAATTGGAACATAGGGCGGCTTGCTTCATTACAAGGGTATGGAAATCCGCTTGCACGATGTATCCTTCCGCTATCGAGACGTGAACTCGAGCCGCGATGCATTGCATGATCTTCATTTTGTCCTATCAGCCGGAGAGTGTGTGGCACTCATAGGTCCTTCCGGGTCCGGAAAATCCACGCTCGCTCAAATTCTGAATGGATTGTTGCGCCCGATTCGGGGCAGCGTGATCACCGACGGCGTTGAATTGACGTATAGACCGGAGGAGTTGAAGAAACTAAGGGAGCGTGTGGGGTTGGTTTTCCAATTCCCGGAAGCGCAGATTTTCGAGCCGACCGTCTTTGATGAAGTGGCATTTGCGGCGAAGCAGAGCAGCGACCGGTCGGATCATCTCACGGAACGCGTTCATCTGGCATTGACGGAAGTCGGCCTGGATTCCGATCAGTTCGACAGACGAAATCCGTTTCGGCTCTCCGGCGGCGAAGCGCGATTGGTGACCATTGCATCTCTTCTGGTGGTGGATCCGGATTGGTTGATTCTGGATGAACCGACGCTTGGATTGGACAGTCTTCACACGCAGAAAATCATTGCATTATTGCGCCGGCGCAAGGAGCGCAAACGCGGCACCCTGCTGATCACGCACGATCTCGATCTCGCCGCGGCGGAATGCCCACGAACTCTCGTACTGGTCGGAGGAATCCTGAAATACGACGGATCCACGGCGGCTTTGTTCGAAGATCATAACCTGCACGATGAGTTTTCTCTGGAGGATACCGAACGCCTGCGACTCTGGAAAAAGCTGCGTTTGCATTTCAGCGAAGTAAGCGGGATCTCGCCCGCCGCATTAGCCGATTGGATCCGCGATTCGAGTTCCGAGAAACGCCGGCTAATTACGCAGATCTTGAATGTAGAACTATCCCCGTGGAGTATGGCGAATATCCCTTCAGCGAATAACCGCAAATGGTGAAACCTTATCTTATGGCGGAAACTGCAGTCGGTGATCCGGGCGGCTGGTGGCAGATGATAGCCCACGGATCCGCTATCGGATTTGTTTTCTCATTTCTACTGGGTGCTGTGTTAGGTTCTTTCGCCAATGTGGTGATCTGGAGGCTGCCGCGCGGGGATTCAATCCTTCGTCCGGCATCGCGCTGTCCAGCCTGCGGAGCCTCCATCTCGCCTCGATATAATATACCGCTGCTCAGTTATTTCGTATTAAACGGAAGAGCCGTTTGTTGCGGCAGCCGAATCAGCGCGCGGTATCCGATCATTGAGTGGCTCTGCGCGTTGATTCTGTTTTCGCTTTACTTGAAAGACGGCTGGACGTTCGGATTTCTATTTGAAAGCAGCTGGATGATTTTACTAATCATTTTGGCGGCGATTGACTTGTACCATTATCGTCTGCCGAATCTGCTTGTCGGCATCGGTTTTACGATCAGCTTGCTCTGGATGCTCGTGGATCCACAGCAGAGCTGGCGGGATGCCGGACTGGGGTTGCTTGCCGCCGTTTTATTTGCGCTTATCTTGTTGGGTGCGGGAAAGTACTACACCGGGAAAGTTGGGGGGATGGGAGATGTGAAATTGCTCCTGGTACTCGGGTTCACGTTGGGATTCGGCCGCTTCTTGCAGTTTATCTTCGTGGCGATGTTGAGTGCTCTGCTGTTCGCGCTTTTTATGAGACACAAATTATCGGATACGCGGATTCCCTTGGGACCTGCTTTCGCTTTCGCTACCTGGGTGACGTTCTGGCTGGGGGACGCGATGATTCCTTGGTATTTGTCCTTCTGGGGATTGTAAATTGCCGCGATTCGGAAAATATTCTCTTCATCTATTCGAGGACTTTTTTCCTTAGAGGCTTCCCGCCGATCAGATGTTCTTCAACCAATTTAGGCGCGTCTTCCGCCGTTAGATGTCCGTACCAAACGCCTTCCGGATATACGACCGCAATCGGCCCGTCATAACACTGCCCCAGGCACTGCGTCGCAGTCAGTTGTATAGTATCCCAGAGATCGCGCGCTTCGATTTCCTTCTTGATGGCTTCGAATATTGGGCCGCTCCCGCTTGTATCGCATGATGGTTTCCCTTCCATTGGGTCGCGGTGTCGCCGGCAAACGAAAATATGTCTCTTCGGTTTATGCACCTTAACTCTCCATTTTATTTCCTGTGTTCGATTAGAATTCCTGAAGACTCAGCCGACAATCGAATAACCTCCATCTACTACCAGGGTTTGCCCGACGATCATGGACGCCAAATCCGAGCAGAGGAACAGGACAGCGTGCGCGACGTCTTCCGCTTCCGTCAAGCGGCTCGAAGGAGTCCGGCGACGGGTTTCCGCAATCATTTGAGATGCATTCGGGAAATGCTTCAGAGCGTCCGTTTCCACCAAGCCGGCGCTGACGGCATTCACGCGGATTTTCCGCGGCGCAAGCTCCACGGCCAGATGCCGCACCAAGGACTCCAGTGCCGCCTTGGATGCGCCTACGGCGGTGTAATCCGGAATCGCTCGCACCGCGCCCAATGAGGATACGGCAACGATGGCTCCGGTGCGCCCTGCCATCAGACGGACTGCACCCTGTGCAAGTGGAAGAAGACAACCAGCGTTGATATCCAGAGTCCAGCGCCAGTACCGCATGTTCAACTCCAGAGCGGATTTCAGAATGCCAGATGCCGCATTGGAGATGAGGATATCCAGCTTGCCGAAGCGTTCCCGGATGGCATCGAAAAGCGCGGCGATTTCTTTCTCATCCGCGACATTGGCGCGCACGACCAGCGACTGCGCCCCTTCCGCTTCGATGCATGCGGAGGTTTCATCGGCTTTGGATTTCTGGCGGAGATAGTTGATCGTCACATCCGCGCCGGCTTGCGCCAGTTTAATCGCGATCGCTCTGCCGATACCGCGGGAACTGCCGGTTACCAGAGCGACTTTGCCGGTCAGATCCAGGCAGCCTTCCACCTTCTCGCAGAAACGGCTTCGCAGCTGAAGTTTCTGATTCGTCACAATGGGTTGCATAATCTTGTTTACGAACAGATTGAAAACCCGTTGGCGGGCGGATATCGGTGTTGTTATATTTAGGACACGATGAAATTAGCATCTGCGATTTTTATATGCGAGTGGAAAAAACAGTTTTTCGCAAGCATTGAAAATCTCCATAGAACTTTTTTGTCAAACGGTTTGACTTTTACGGAAAGTTTGCGTATATTTCAATGAGAAATTCCGACTGCAGCGTCTTCGAGTTTGGCGATAAATGCCAAGGCAAAGACCTGCGAGCGAAAAAAGCTTGAGATAAACGCACTGTCCTGAATGCTCGATCAGATGACTGAACCAATTCATCCGGCAGCCGCCGGATTTTTTGCTATTAACGATGTCTGATTCATTTAAAAAAAATGCCGGCAAAGCATCCGTTCCTGAACCGGTTCACGACGAGGAGATTTCCGGCTTCAGTCAAGAATATGTGCACGCCGTAGCTGCTAGTCCCGAACGGTTGAAGCTTCCTGATTTTGCTCAGGGGAGCGTCCTGCGCGTTATTTTGAGGATGGGCTTGCCCTCCGTCATCGGCTTCGTCGCGATGACGATTTATGATCTGGCGGATATGTTCTGGGTGGCGAAGCTTGGTGCGCAACACGTGGCGGCGATCGCCATTTTCGAGAGTTTTTATATGGTGCTGGTCTTCACCAATGAGATCGCCGGGCTGGGTTCGGTGGCGGTGATCAGCCGGAGATGGGGCGAAGGCGATGCGATGCGCGCCGCGGCGGCGATCAAGGAGACATTCATTTTGAAAATTATCTGCGCCGTGATTTCCGGGACGCTCGGTCTCGCTCTCTTACGGCCTCTGATGGAGCTGATGGGCGCGCGTGGGGAAGTCATTGAACTCGGCGTTCAGTACGGTCGGATTCACATGTTCGGGATGGTGATTTATTTTTTGAGTTATACTGTTTTCACTTCGCTGCGCTGCATCGAAGCGCCGCGGCTGGCGATGGTGGTGATGCTGCTGGGGTCGCTGCTCAATATGGCGCTGGACCCTTTCCTGATCTTCGGCATCGGACCTTTTCCAGCTATGGGGCTCACCGGCGCGGCAGTGGCATCCGTCATCAGTTATGCTTTGACGATTCTCTTCGGCGCATACATCCTCTATTCAGGAAAAGCGCCGTTGAAATTCCGCTTGCGGACGGGGTTACCCGTTCAAGCGCGAAGCATGCTGGAGATGATGCGGATCGGAGCGCCGGGCGGCGTCAATCAATTTTCCTTCACGCTGAGCCGAGCCATCATTCTTCCGTTTATCGCGCAATTCGGGACAATCGTCGTCGCTGCGTACGGCATGACGCTGCGCGTCACCCAACTGGCGATCCTCGTGATCTGGGGGTTGGGGATGGGGGTTTCGCCGTTGATTGGAAACCTGCTGGGTGCAGGACTGAAAGACCGCGTCCGCGAAACCGCCCGGCATTCTATGATCTTATCGGTGGTGTTGATGACCGCCATGGGGATCTTGATTTTTGCATTTGCACCGCAGATCGTGATCGCATTTTTCCAGGATGTGGAAAGCCTCTCTGTATCGGTGGAACTGCTTCGGATTTACGCTCTGGCGCTGCCATTTATCGGCGTCTGGATCATCGCGGAAAGTCTGTTTCACGGCGCAGGCGACAACATCCCGCCGATGCTAATCTCTATCATCACTTCCTGGGCGATCGAAATACCGATGATTCTATTTTTCACCAAGTTTCTGCACTTCGATCAATCCGCCATTTGGTGGTCTCGTGTTTTCTATGCCTTTTCCGGTGCGGTCATCTGCGCGCTACTAATCAAACAGGGGAAATGGATGCAGAAGAACGTCTGAAAGATATTCAGCATACAGGTGTTGCAAAATTTGCAGACGTCGGCGACAAGAATAGGTTACGTCCGAACGAGAGTAATGGAATAGTTATTGCTTTTGCTGAGATGACGATTTCCGGGAGGCGGTGATGAAGAGGATGATTCGAAAATACATCTGCATAACGGCGGTTGTCTCAGCCGGAGCAGCGATAAGGGCTCAGGGACTGGAATTCATCGCGACGACGGGGATAGCCGGTCGGGCGATGGATGTGGTATGCAGCGGGAACTACGCCTATATCGCCGATCAATACGGCATGATGGTGTTGGATATCTCATCACCGCAAGCACCCGCTATCATCGGTCGAGTCGCGATAGCCGGAACGACTGCGTCTCTGACTGTGAACGGGCTTTACGGTTATTTGTGCGCAGGATTTGAAGGGATGGAGATCGTGAATCTGTCCAATCCCTACATCCCAGTCAGCGAAGGGAGAGTGCCGGAGATTCACTCTGCTCTTCAGAGCGCGATTTCGGGAAATCTGCTTTTCGTAGCCGGCGGAATCGAGGGATTGTCCATACTGGATCTGAGCACCCCCGCCGAGCCGACACAGATCGGTGGATATGATCCTCAGAGCTGGCTTCAAGCGGTCGGCGTCGGTTCGAATGACCTCTGCGCCGCCGCGGATGCCGCCGAGATTCATCTGCTGGACGTCAGCGATCCTACGAATCCGTTGCCAATTGGCCAGATTGCTGCACCGGGAAGCAGTCGGCGGCTGATTTTGCAGGAAAACTTGCTCGTCGCCGTTGCGCAGGAAGCAGTGGTGAGGATCTGGAATATAGAGCAGCCATCGCAACCTGAACTGATCGGCGCCATCAACACCGGCGGCTGGACGACGGATGCCGTCCTTCAAGGAGATACTCTGTTCGTCTGCGATTGGATTATGGGGATCGCCGCTTATGATATCGCCGATCCGCGCAGGCCCGATTTGATCTGCAATTTTGTGTCGAATGGATTCCCGGAAGGAATGGCACTCGAAGAAAGCCTTTTAGTTCTGGCGGTCGGGGATGAAGGGGTGGAAATCTGGAATATCGGCGAGATCGCCAATCCGTTTTTTGTAGGGGCGATGGATGAGCCGGGATTCCCTCAAGATGCGCTTTTCGATCCGGATGGTTGGATTTACGAGGCTGCCGGCGATGCCGGGTTGCGGGTCTGGGAAGGGAATCTTTCTTCGACGGAGCCGATCATACAGTTGGACACGCCGGGCTGGGCGAATTCGCTGGGACTGAGCTCCAATTGGGTTTATCTGGCGGATGGTTTCTTCGGGGTGCGCATTTATGCTCGAAGTCAGCATCCATCCGAAGCCTATGTCATTCCGACGGAGCATTATGCCGGGCGGCTGGTGGTCGCCCCCACGGGAATTGTGTACAGCACGCAGGGTGAGGGGGGATTTTACGCATTCCGCCTCGAAGGATTATCTCAGCCGGAGTTTTACGGTTATACTGCAACGCAAGCCATGACGTACAGCCTCGCAGCACAGCAAAATCTATTGGTGGCCTGCGAAGGTACGGCGGGTTTCGAAGTCTTCGATGTAACGGAACCCGGAAGTTCGCAATGGCTTGCAATCGTCCAGCCGGAAGGCGGCGCCTGGTGCGCCGCACTGGTGAATGATCTGGTGTATATCGGCACAGGGATCAGCGGATTGGCGGTCTACGATCTCAGCAACCCGCAAATTCCGCAGGAAGTGGGCGTTCTGCCATTGATAGGATGGATCCAAGATCTGGAGTTCAATGGTTTCGACCGCATAGTCGCCTGTAGTGGATGTGAAGGCATTTACCTACTGGAAACAACCGTGGCGTTACCCGTCATTGTTGACGCTTACGACACCCCAGGTTTTGCGCGGAACGCTGCTTTTTACGGGAATCAATTGGTCGTTGCAGATGAATTGGATCTCACTTTATTAGGCGGAGTTACGCATATCGCTGTGAATCGGGAATCGCCGCAGAATCACGACGTCCTCAATTGCTTTCCCAATCCCTTCAACCCTGCCGCATCCATTCAATTCTCTTTGAATGCAACCGCGCAGATCCGACTCGCCGTTTATGACATGCTTGGCCGCAAGATTGAATCCCTGCTGGAAGGGCGCGTTGCCGCAGGATCTCATACCTGGAACTGGCGACCTCACGCGGGCATTGCATCCGGATCCTACCTTCTTAGCTTAGAAGTCGAAGGTGCTCGCACTGTTCGATCCGTTCAATACGTGAAATAAATAATATTGCGACTAATCGCCGCCGATCACGCGAAATCGCGGCAGTACGCCTGTGCGCAGTGATCAGACAATGCGCGTATTTTACCTTGCTTTTAGGGCAATACCGTCCTATCTTACCATCCATACGATCGCGATCTAATGTCAATTGGGGTTGCGTTTATCTGCAGATACTGCGAAAACGCTTGACTTTTATGGTGAATAGGCTATATTATACAATAATATGCGTTCCATTCGATTAAACTGCAGTGAGAGCGATAGCACCGAAAGTTTTTTTACATTCTTATGGATGCCAGATGAACTTCGCCGACGGCGAACTGGTTCAAGGGATGCTGGCGCGGGAGGGTTTCAAGATAACGGACCGCATCGGTGAAGCAGACGTAATATTGATCAATACCTGCAGCGTCAGGGATCATGCGGAACAGCGCGTGCTGGGTCGTTTGCGCGCGCTTGGGGCTATAAAGAAACGCAGACCGGATATCATGATCGGCGTGCTCGGTTGTATGGCGCAACGACTGGGCGCGGAGTTTCGGACGTTTGTCCCATCGGTGGATCTGGTGCTGGGACCGGATTCTTATCGCCGGTTGCCGGAGCTGCTGCAGGAACATCTCTCATGGAAAAACGGGTATTCTGTATTCGCATGCGGCGTGCCGGACGAGACCTATGAAGATATTTCGCCGCGCCGAACGGAGGGCATCAGCGCCTTTGTCTCCATTATGCGAGGATGCAACAACTTCTGCACATATTGCATCGTCCCGTATGTGCGCGGCAGAGAGCGCAGCCGACCGCCGGAAAAAATCGTAGCGGAGATTTCGAAAGCGGTTTCGGAAGGCTTTTCGGAAGCAGTCTTATTGGGTCAAAATGTCAATTCCTATTCTTATGGGGATGTGGATTTTCCGGGTTTGCTTGGGATGATCTCGCAGATCGAGGGTTTAAGACGGATTCGATTTCTGACTTCACATCCGCGCGATCTCAGCGAGAAACTAATGGATATTATGGCGCAGGGTGGGAAAATCTGCCCATCTTTGCATTTGCCGGTTCAATCCGGATCCGATCGGATCTTAGACCTGATGAAGCGCGGCTACACGCGAAGGCAATATCTGGAAAAAGTGCGCAGGATCCGGGAGAAGGTGCCCGATTTGATGATCACCACCGACCTACTCTGCGGCTTCCCATCCGAATCTGAAGAAGATTTCCAAGAGACACTGGATTTGATGAAGGAAGCGCGGTTTGATGATGCGTTTACATTCAAATATTCGGTTCGTCCCGGGACGCAAGCGGCGCGGATGCGGGATGACGTTCCGGAACCGGTGAAGATCGAGCGCCTCACGCGGATGATCGTTCTGGCGAGACATCTGGCGGATCAATCTCGAATCGCGATGTTGGGCAGAGAAGCGGATGTGCTGTTGGAAAAGCCCAGCCCGAAGGACAATGCGGAATGGACGGGTCGAACCGCCTGCGGGCGAGTGGCGTTGATCCCCGGACTTCACCGGCGCGGGGACGTGGTGACGATAAAAGTTGAGGAAATCCGCGGATTTTCGCTCTGGGGAAGACCGAAAGCGAGCCTGAAAGCCGAGATTCTCCGAGATACCAATCCGTTGTAGACTCACCTCTTTGAAGGAGGTATTATGTGGATCATACGCTGGATTCTCATCACCATCTTTCTGCTGGCTTTGGTCGGCTTTATGGGGCAGAATCAGAATGAACAAGTCAGCATCAAGTTCTTTATTTGGGAAACGCCGGAGATCGGGTTGGCGTATGCGTTGTTTCTAGCATTTGGGCTGGGAGTCATGTTGCATTTGCTGTTTTCCCTCTTGAAGCAATTCCAACTGCAGGCTGAAATCGGACGTTTGAAGCGTCAGATTCGCACGTTGCACGAAGAGCTGGAGCAGTTGCGCAATCTCGCCATCGAAGAAGATCTGCTCTCGCAGCAGATATCAGATTCGGAATATCAAGCATCTGCAAAACCCGAGGACGGCACTCGGAAAAGCTAAATAGGAATAACGGAATGGGCGTAACGGTACTCATCCTTATTGCTGCGCTGGCAGTGCTGGTAGGAATCTATTATTTTTTACGCGTCTATCCACCCGCCAAGCCTGCCGAACGCTATTCACCCTATGCGCAGGGCTTGAATTACATCATCTCGGGCGAACTCGATAAAGCCAGGGAAAAACTGATAGAAGCCGTCCGCAAGGATTCGGAGAACCTGGATGCGTATTTAAAGCTGGGTTCGATCATGCGCGAAAAGGGGCAGGTGGTTTCGGCGATCAAAATGCATCAGAGTCTAACGGTTCGTTCGGATTTAAAGCCGGCGGAACGCTGCGACATTTTAAAAGAGTTGGCTCTAGATTATGAAAAGGCACGGGCACTGCGACGCGCCGCCGAATTCGCGGATAAAATACTGGCGATTTCACCGGATCATCTATGGGCTTTGCAGTTCAGGATAAAGCTCGCGGAAGCCTTACAGGATTGGGCGACTGCATACGATCTGGCTCGCAGGGAAAGCGCGGTTTCCGGCAAGAAAAACCCGGTTATGCTGGCTCTTTACAAAGTTGAAGAGGGGCGCCAGTTGATGGATCAGGGAAAGGGCAAAGATGGACGCGTTAAATGTCGGGAGGCGATCAAATTGGATCGCACCAACGCGCACGCTTATTTAACTCTGGCGCAATCCTATGTCAACGAGGATCGAGAGGAAGACGCGGTCAAAGAACTCAAGAACTTTCTGGAAGCGAATCCGGAACAAGGCTATTTGGCGTATGATCTGTTGGAGAATCTCTACTTCAATTTGGGCAGATTCGGTGAACTGGAGCTGCTTTACCGTCAGATCAATGAGAAACGCCCCGATGATCTTCATGCCGCTCAGGCTTTAGCGCGGTTTCTGCGTAAAAAAGGTGAAATTGAAGGCGCACTCGATGTATGTCGTAGCGCGCTCGAAAAACATCCGGAAGATCTCTGGCTGCGACGCTTCATGATTCGCACCTTGCTGGAAATGAACCGCATCCATGAGATTGCGCCGCTGGTGCTCGAAGTGCTGGATCGGGTGCTGATCGAGCATCCGCGCTATGTCTGTTCTTCCTGCGGATTTCAGACGGATGAACCGTTGTGGCGCTGTCCGCGCTGCTCCGCAATGGGCGCGTTTAACCTCTAAGGCTATGCTGTTGGTATAACCGTTGCATGATCCGAAAAACGATAGTTTTGGTCGTGGGATTAACTGTACTTTTCGCGGGAATCGCCATGATCGCCTTACCGGGACCCGCCATTCTCTTCATCCCAGCGGGTCTCGCCATTTTAGCCACTGAATTCGATTGGGCGAAGAAATGGCTGAGGAAGATTCGCGAGCAGACCAAGAAGGTGGGGGAGTCAGTGCGTCGGACAAAGCATAAAAAAAGCGATGATCACGATGCGGGCAAGATCGAAGAATAATCGCCGTGGATGGAATCTTACAACTGCCATTCCAGCCGTTTGTCTGCTGTCGCTGATCCTTGCTTATTCAGCGCATGGGCAGTCCGGCGTGGCAGCCTATGAGAGAGGGGCGTTATCGCAGGTGGAAGAGTATCTTTCCGGTGGAACGGCGGATTCTGTGGAGGCTGAATTCCTGCGAGCCGCTCTGACGACCGACGCGGAGAACGCCGTAGAAATCTATCGTAGGATTGTGTTGCAGCATCCGGAATCCCCGTTCAGCAAGCGGGCTTTGCATCGAATCTACGAATACTATTACGCGCTGGGGATTTATGGTAAGGCGGAAGAATTTGAGAAAGCGCTGAACGGATTTTCGCCGCCTGTGCGCAGGCTTCGCGCCCCGGAGCAGACGCCTCCCCCGCCGGCTCATTTGCCGGGTGAAAGCTCTTCGCCTGAACCGATTGCCGGCGGAAAGCCGGCGTCTTCGCAAACGCTGAAAACCGTTGTATTTTCGCTGCAGGTCGGCGCGTTTTCCAGCCGCTCCAACGCTGAAAAGCTACGCAACGATCTAATGAAGTCGGGGCATTCGATTGAAATACTGGATGCTTCCAGAACGAAAAACCGCCTTCATACGGTTCGTGTCGTCGGTTTTCCTGATGAAGACGCCGCCAGAAGCGCGGCGGAAGAATTACAGAGAAAATTCGGCTTACATCCTATTATCTTAAAAGAAGAACGTTAGCGCAGCACGGAATAAAACTCTGACCTTATCACATCTTAAATAATTGCAACTATGCGCAACTTGAAACTCCAGTCCCGCCCTGTTTATGGGCCCGTGAAATCCCGGCGCATCGGACTTTCCTTGGGGATCAACATCTGCCCGCTCAAATCCAAACACTGCTCCTTCAACTGCGTCTATTGTCAGTACGGATGGACGAAGGTGCTGACTACGGAAACCTTCATTCGACGCAAGGAATTTCCCAGTCTGGACGATCTTGCGGAAGCTCTGGAGTTGTATGAGGTGGATCATTCTCGTTTGGATCACATCACGTTTTCAGGCAACGGCGAACCCACCTATCATCCAGAATTCAGCCGCGCGGTGGACATCGTCACCGCCTTTAGAAATCGCAGCGCACCGCAGGCAAAGACGGCGATTCTCTCCAATTCTACGCAGGTTCACCGCGAGGAAATCCGTCGGGCACTGATGAAACTGGATCGCCGCATCATGAAACTCGATGCCGGCAATGACGATATATTCCGCAAGATCAACCGCCCTCCCCGAGAAGTGAAATTCGAATTGATTGTGAAAGGGTTGAAGGCTCTCGGCGACTTTGAAACGCAGACGCTCTTCGTAGATGGACACATCTCCAACAGCAAGGACGATGCTGTCAGAGACTGGATTGAAATATTAAAGATTATTCGACCTAAGAGCGCACAGATTTACACTCTCGTGAGGACTCCAGCAGATAAGAAACTTCGCGCAGTAAGTCGCGAACGTCTGGAGGAAATCTGCGCTCAAGCGCGGTCCGAAGGCTTGCCGGTGGAGGTGTATTAGCGATGAAAATCATAGACTTGCGTTCCGATACCGTCACTAGGCCGACGCCCGGAATGCGCGCCGCTATTGCGCAGGCGGAGGTGGGGGATGACGTTTTCGGAGACGATCCCACAGTGAATCTTCTCCAGGAGACTGTAGCGCGACTCCTGGGCAAAGAGGCTGCGCTGCTGGTTCCGACAGGGACGATGGCGAATCAGGTCGCGGTGAAATCCCATACGGAACCGGGAGACGAGATTATCTTAGAAGCGAATTCGCATATATTCAATTATGAAAGCGGCGGACCGGCGCTACTTTCCGGTGTGCAGGTACATCCCGTACAAGGTCTTCATGGCATCTTCACAGCGCAGCAGGTGGAAGCCGCTATACGGCCTGAGGATCATCATTATGCGCGCAGCCGATTGATCGCGATCGAGAATACGCACAACCGCGCCGGCGGCACGGTTTTCCCGGTCGAGGAGATGCGAAGAATTCGTTCTGTCGCGGATCAGCACGGTTTGTCCATCCACATGGATGGAGCGCGGCTCTGGAACGCCGCCGCCGCAACGGGTTTAGACCCTCGAGTCTGGGCGGATCTGGCGGATTCCGTATCCGTCTGTCTATCCAAGGGTTTGGGCTGTCCCGTGGGTTCGCTGATTGTGGGGAGCAGGTCGTTCATTGACCGCGCGCATCGTTTCCGCAAAGTTTTCGGCGGAGGCATGCGGCAAGCCGGGATTCTGGCGGCGGCGGGTTTATATGCGCTTGAACACCATCGCAAGCGGTTGGTGGAAGATCATCAAAATTGCCGCCTTCTCGCTCAGACCATCGCCGCATTACCCGGAGTGATCCTCGATCTCGAATGGGTGCAGACGAACATTTTAATCGTCGAATTAACGAAGGATGCCCCGTTTGACGGACCCGGTTTCGCAAACGCGATGAAAGCTGTCGGTGTATGGTTCCTCGCGACCGCACCGCGGAAAGTCCGTCTGGTCACGCATCTCGATGTAACTCGCGAGGACGTTGAGGACACGTGCCGTTTGATCCGTAAAGTCTGGAGCGTTTGAAAAAGAGCCGCCTCAATAGAAAGAATGCCGACCGAGTAAAAAGCAGTGGATGTGCTTTATGTCCTTTCCAGTGAACGATAAGCTTTTGCGCGAGCTGAACGAAGGGGAGAAATTCGCGGGTTTCGCCATCTTGAGACGGCTGGATGTGCGTCAGAAAAAAGATGGATCGCCTTACCTGGCGCTGGAATTCGCCGATCGCTCGGGCAGGATCGGCGGAAAAGTATGGGACCATGTTGAGGAATTCCGCAAGGTGCTTTCTGTCGGCAAGATTGTCAAGTTGATGGGGGTTGTCACCACATATCAGGATCAAAAAGAGATCCACATCGAGCGGTTGCGCCCTGCTGTGCAGGAAGATGCCGTGGACCGGACTCGATTGATCCCGAGCAGCGAAAGGCCGGTCGAAGAAATGCGCAGGCATTTGCGCCGACTTGTGGAAGGAATCTCTCAACCGCAGATTCGGACATTTCTGCGCGTTCTCTTTGAGGATCCCGCCATCTCGGAACGATATTTTCAAGCTCCGGCGGGAAAACAGTGGCACCATTGTTATCTTGGCGGTCTTGCGGAACACTCACTGAATATGGCGGAAATCTTGCTGAAAATCTCGGAATTTTACCCCCATGCGAATCGGGACCTTCTGGTTGCGGGGGCGTTGCTTCACGATATCGGCAAAATTGAGGAATTAGACTGGGAAACCGGCATAGATTACACGGATCGCGGCAGGCTGCTGGGACATATCGTCATCAGCCAGGAGATTCTGAATGCGCATCCGGATAAACTTCAGGATGTACCGGTAGAACTCCGAATGCATCTGATGCATCTCATCCTTTCACACCAGGGAACAAAAGAGCAAGGGTCGCCGGTGGAGCCGATGACGCTGGAAGCTATTCTTCTTTACTTAGCGGATGAGATGGATTCCAAAGCCAATGCGTTCAACCGCATCATTCAACGCAGCCGAGAACAGGGGGATCGCTGGACGGAATGGGTGCAGCTATTAAATCGGTATCTCTATGTTGGAGAAAAGCCGCGGGAGAGATCGGAAGCGCCCCCTGCCTTGGAGGATCGTTCCGAGGAAGATACGCTTTTCTGAACCGATGGGATCCACCAAGCAGGTGATTTTCGCAAGCGACTGCTTCGTGGCACGACAAGCCGGAGTTTAACCCCCCGATAATTTATGGAATTCATCGAACTACTCAGAGAATTAAGCCAGGCATTCGGACCGCCCGGTTTTGAAGAAGAAGTCCGCAAAATAATTCGAAAGCGGGTGACCCCATACGCGGATCGCATTGAAGAAGACTCGTTAGGCAATCTGACCGCTTGGAAAAACGGCCAGTCCGACAAGATCGTCATGCTGGACGCCCATACCGATGAAGTGGGCATTATCATCTCCCATGTGGATGAGAATGGTTTCTTGCGCTTCGCGCCCCTGGGTGGATGGGATGGCCGGCTTTTCCCTGGTTCACGAGTCACGTTGCGGGGCAAAAACGGCGATCTGTCGGCCACTGTCGGATTTGCGCCTCCGCATATCACGAAGCCGGAAGAGCGATCCAGAGCGATTCCGCCGGAGGATTTACATCTTGATGTCGGATGCGATTCGCTGGAAGAAGTGAACAAGCTGGGGATCGGCGTGGGGACGCCGGGGGTTTTGAATGGAGAATTCTGCGTATTACCGGGTGGGAAGGTACTGGGCAAAGCCTTTGACGATCGCGCAGGGTGCGCGGCGGCGATCGTGATCCTGCAAAAACTGAAAGGGAAAAAGCTCCCCTTTCTGTTGGTTGTAAATTTTTCCTTCGGGGAGGAGTTGGGGTTGCGCGGTGCGAAGATTTCCGGATTTCGCATCTCACCGGATATCGCACTGATTCTGGAAACCACCACGGCGGGAGACTTTCCGGGCGTACCTCGACACCTGTCACCCTGCCGCTTGGGAGCAGGAGTGGCGATCACCGTCGCGGATCGAACGATGGTGACTTCGCCGCGCATGGTACGCTTTTTACAGGAAACTGCGACCGCTAAAAAAATCCCCCACCAACTGAAACAGCCTCTTTTCGGCGGAACGGACGCCGGCGAAATCCACCTTTCTAAATCCGGTGTTTTATGCGGTGTCCTGGCGATCCCGGCGCGCTATATCCACAGTCCTTCTTCCATTTTAGACCTGAAGGATGCTCAAGCGATGATCCAGTTGGTCGAAGCCTCTCTGGAAAAAATTCCGAAGCATTTCTGGTGAATCCTCATTCCTAAATGAAAAATGCCTCAGTCGAGGCATTTTTCATTCTTCCGTTTTCTCGATTCTGCGCCTGAGCTCTTTGATTCTCGAGACGTGCTCCTTGAATCTGCGCCGTTGAAGGCGGGCTTTTTCGGGAATGGACGTAGCGATGCGCGGGCGTTTGTGCCGCCTGCGCATCTTCAGTTTTTCGACGAGTCGTTCCAATGCCAGGGCGCGGTTGCGCGCTTGAGAGCGATGTTCTCGAGCGACGGCGCTGACGCCGGTGGGGATATGGACTGCGCGAACCGCGGAGGCTGTGCGATTGGCGTGCTGACCTCCGGGCCCCCCGGGCGTGAACGTCTCAAATCGAATCTCCCGCCGGATGCGATCATCAGACCACTCGCTCAAGTCGGACCTCATATAGAAAATGGCTCAATCCGCGTAAGCCATTTTCACCCACGTGCGACACTCATCCGTTCAATACTGTTTGATGGTATCAATCAGCGGAGTGTCGAGGATAATTCTCTCGTCGGTTTCACGTTCAAGATCCAGTCCGCGCGGCATTTTCGGGCAGTACGCCAGGTGCACGACCACAGATTCACTCTTGGCAATGCGCACGGCCGGAGTGAAATCATCGTCGGCGGCGAGCAGGACGGCATGCTGGATTTCCTTCCGGGCGGCTAGGGAGACCAGATCAATGGAGAGCTGCACATCCACGCCTTTTTGAACGTATTCGGCGTTCCCGTGATCATCGTACACGCGCAGCACTTTTCCCTTGCGCACCTCGAAGCGAGGATGGAATTCGAGAGCTTTCAGGAAGCGATGCTTGTTGTCATAACGTTCGCGATCCTGCGGTGTCGGGGTCGTGGGAAGGTAGGGGAGAGCTCCGTAGTAATAAGTTCGAAGCAGAGCGACGTTTTCAGTGGAGGTTTCTCTAACTTTTCGCCACAGGAATTCCGATAGTTTCTTGAAGTCAATGCGAATGTTAGACAACCTTACTTCACGAACTTTTTCGAGGTACTCTCCGTCAATGAAAATAGCACAGCGCACTTTTCACCTCACAATAGGACAAATATGATTATCTTTGTCTCGGCGTTGCTCAGAAAAATCAATGGGTGCCGAGGATTTACAGTTCCGATGATCCGAATCCGTAAAATCGTCGGGGCGACTGGATTTGAACCAGCGACTCCATGGTCCCGAACCATGTGCGCTACCGGGCTGCGCTACGCCCCGAGTTCACGATTAAGCGACAATCTCTTCGAGTTAGCGCCGCAATGACGGCAGATTCTAATTTCTGCGGTTATGGTGTCGCTTGTTTTTGAAGTGCGACGCTTATACTTATTGAATAAATTCAAATAGAGAATATATTATATTGAAACCTGAAAATCAAGCAATTTTATTAGATTTACCCCAGAAGGGTAAGAATTATGGTGACTCCCAACCTTCCCGTCCGATCAACGGCACAAAAACGACACCACCGGCATCTTCGCGGATGCTGCCATGCGGGGTATTGCGCACTACGGTCAGCGTCTGCTGCATACGATCCCCGACTGGGATGACCATCACCCCATTTTCAGCAAGTTGCCTGCAGAGAGACGATGGAATATTCGGAGCCGCGGCGGTAACGATGATTCGATCATAGGGCGAGAATTCTTCCCAGCCGATGCTTCCGTCTCCGATTCTTAATAACACGTTTGAATATCCAAACTTTTCCAGAACGGCTCTGGCGGAAGCGGATAAGGCGGATGATCGTTCTATGCTGAAAACCTTCTGAGCGAGTTCAGCCAGGATCGCGGTCTGATAGCCCGAACCGGTTCCGATCTCGAGAATTTTCTCATCGCCTTTTAAGTTCAGCAATTGCGTCATCAAGGCGACGATGTACGGCTGGCTGATCGTCTGTCCTTCGCCGATCGGCAGCGGATTGTCGTCATAGGCGCGGTCGCGCAGCGCTTCCGGTACAAATGCGTCCCGAGGAACCTTACCCATAGCGCGTAGAACTCGCTCGTCGTGAATGCCGCGGGCGAGGAGTTGCTCTTTAATCATCCGTTCTCTCGCCCGCCATAAGCGACGGCTATCCGCCATGGTGCGATTCATTTAACGGGCGGCAGAGAATTCTTAAGAAACGAAGGGCTTCCGGAATCTTGCGTATGAAGCTGCGTTCCCCATGATAGACCGTAGAAATGGGGACCCAACCGATTCTCAATCCTTTTCGGCAGGCTCTGAGGATCATTTCCACTTCGATATCATATCGTTCCGCCTGCAGTTGCAATTGCCACAAGGCTTCCGCGCGAATCGCGCGAAAACCGCATTGAACATCCGGCAGCCGCCTGCCGGTGCGCAGGGATAGAAGCCGAGAACTGACGATATTTGAGAATCTCCTCGCATATGGCATCGTCCGCAAGTTCCCGCTGCGATTACCGATGATAAGGTCGTATTCGCCGTTTTCGGCTAAGGCGAAAAAATCGGGTATTTCTCTGGGATCGTGCTGCCCATCGGCGTCCAGACAGAGGATCCAGGTCGGATTCCAGAGCTTGACGATTTGAAAGGCGTCGCGCAGCGCGCTGCCTTTTCCACCGTTGCCGACCCTGCGATGCAGGATGCAGCCTTCTTCGCGCAGAACCGCAGCAGCGGTTGCGTCCTCAGATCCATCATCTACGACGAGAATGCGACTCGGAAAGATGAATTTCGCGACGCCGCGGATGACAGCACCGATGCTTTCTGCCGCATTATAGGCGGGGATGACCGCCGCCCAATCATCGTGTTGTTGCAATGACTGCAATTTACTAATTTTCGGCGTTTGATTTCAAGACTTAAATTCAGTTTCCGAAATCAGTGCAGGGATATTCCATGCTTGCCGTTCATCGGCACAGGGATAGTGCGCGCCACAGCCATAAAATGCTGGATTTTCTCAGGAATAGAAGTTTGAGGAACATCGCAAGCTGTCGCCAAGACATGCGGACAACCTGCAAGCGCACAGCATTCGTTTTCCACTTCCTTTTGAATTGTCTCCGGATCGGCAGATAAGAAAAAATGCGTGGGCACGTAGCCCATTAAAGCGGGTCGCATGTGTTGATCTGAAAGGATTCGTTTCCAATGCGTCAGATCGAAGGCTTCCAAAGACAAAAAGTCAGCGGGGAGTTGCACAAGCTGGTCGAGGATCGGTTCGGCGTCCCCGCAGAGATGCACGCCTGCAATTCTTCCGCGATTCTTGATCATGCTGAGCAGTTCGTAAATGGGTTGAAAGGCGAAGTGTCGAAAATGAGACGGTCCCAGAATCCCGCCGGAGGCGAGCGGAGCTCCGATGATGATATCGGCGCCGGTCTCCAGCAGCGCTTCCAAGTAGCTCTTTTGATTTTGCAACGCGATCGCGAGCGCATGGTGCGCTCGTTCGGGTTGGTTTACCAGCAACACTAGGAAAGGTTCTATACCGCAGGCGAGCGCCGTAGCGGAGAAGGGGTCTTTCATCGAAGCGAAGACGGGCATTTCCCGCCTCATCTGCTTCGCGATTCGCTGTACCGCCTCGACCATCATCGGAAGTCTGCCGTCACACAGTGGCATAGTGATCTTCAAGGCTTCCGGTTCAATGATTTCACCGACGAAGGGAGGAGAATCCTCTGGGAAATCGAGCCGGGCTCCCATCGCCTCGGCTTCTACATTGACATCGCTGAAGACGACGATGAAGTCGCCGTCGTAGTGGCGGTAAGTTTCGAGAAGGGAAGAGCTGAGTAAGTCGGCGGATTGCACGACGTCGGAGAGCTTTCTTCCGGTCAAATGGGCGGCGTGGTCGGCAGCGATGATGGGTCCGGCGGCAATCTGTGCGCTCTTCTTCCCTGTCAGAGAAGATCGAAATCTCTCCCAATGCGCCGTCATAATCTAGCTAAAAGTTTAAGTGTCAGTTTCACTGCGCCGACTGCATCCTGAGCAGTCCCATCTGCTCCGATTTCGCGCGAAAACGTTTCCGTCACGGGGGCACCGCCCACCATGATCTTGACGCTGGGATAGTCTAGACGGATCCGCGCCACCGTCTGCTCCATCGAACGCAGGGTGGTAGTCATCAAAGTGCTCAACCCCACGGCTTCCGCACCTACCTTCGCGATCTGCTCTGCTACGCTTTCGGCGGGTATGTTTTTCCCTAAATCGGCGACGGTGAATCCTTCGGCTTCCAGCAACAGGCGGACGATGTTCTTCCCGATGTCGTGAAGATCCCCCTGAACAACGCCCACGACGATTTTTCCCTTGGTTCCGGAAGAAACCCCTGATCCTTCTTCCAGCATCCGCGGTTTCAGCAGATTGAGACCGCGGTACATCGCACGAGCGGCGACCAGAACTTCCGGCACGAAGTATTCATGACTGCAGAACTTATCACCGACCAGTCTCATTCCCGCTGAGAGTCCGTCGAGAATGGCGCGCCTGGGGGAGTAACCTCGATCCAGCGCTAATTGCGCCAGCTCCCCAGTACGCACCACATTCAGATTCAAGACCGATTGTGCCAGCGCGTTCAGAAGTTCTTCTTCGGAAAACGGATCATTTTCAGACATAGCATTTACCTGTCCATAAATGACGTGACTCAGAATGCGCAGGATTACCCGCGGGAGAGCAGAAATATCGCCAGCACCCCGAAGATCAATCCCAAGATCCTGTTCCAAGTCAGATCTTCACCCAAAAAAATGATCGCCAAGCCGGCGGCGACCACGATATACAGAGCTGTTGCAGGAATTACAACCGTAGCAGGACCCTCCTCCAGAGTTTTGTAAAACGTGATACCACCCAGAGTTCCGCAAAGCGCCATTACGAGACCTAGAAGGTAGCTAAAGTTGAAGCGGAATAGAAAAGATTCGGGCTTGATCGCCAACAGAAACATCAGATCTGTCAGCGCCAGCAAGGCGAAAGCAGCTCCCCAACCAATCCGCGCCATGACGATTTTGCCCAGAAAACTCCAGAGACCCCAGAAGATGATAGAATAAAACATCAAGGACTTCCAGGACAGATTCAGCAACATGATCCCCTCTATGACTTACTTTGGAATTGTCTATAAATTTGCGCGATGATGGAAACCGCAGCGAGTCCATCTTCACCCGGGACGGCGACCGATTCTAATCCGCGGATAGATCGGGAGAAGGAATCCAGCAATAAGGCATATGGATTATTCGTGTTGACGGTTAGCTCAGAAGTTTCATTTACTGTTTCCAGTCGCACCTTGACATCCGCCAAGGGCAGCGTGAAGGGTTCCACCCATGCGCGACCTAATTCTCCTTGGATTTCAAGCCTGGAGTGATAAGGGCTTTGATAAGAGCAGAATACGTGTCCCAGTACATTTGAGACAAATCGCAAGTTCAATTCCGCCGCGACTTCAATTCCCTTGTATTTAGGATCGAAAATGAGAAAGCCGTCAGCTTCGGCGACGTCACCGAAGAGAAACCGCAGGGTATCAATGCAGTGAACTCCGATATCCATCAGAGCTCCGCCGCCGGCGATGCGATAGTCATATAACCAAGAACGGGGAGACTCTGTTCCATCGTAACAAAACTGAGCGCTGCCTCGCACGATCCGTCCAAGTCTTCTTGCCGCCATCCATGCAGCGATCTGCCGCACGGCTGGAGAAAAGCGCAGAGTCTGCGCCACCATTAAAAGGACGTGATTCTTTCTGCAGGCGGCGATGATTCTGCGGCATCCTTGTGGTGTCGTCGCGAGGGGTTTTTCACAGAGGACGTGTTTTCCTGCGGATGCGGCGGCGATCGCCTGTTTCACGTGATCGGCGTTGGCGCTGGTGATGTAGATCGCTTCGATGTCGGGATCCGCAAGTATAGCTTCGAAAGAAGTATGGATTCGCAGGCTGTTGTGCGCACTGGTGACTTCCTGTAAGAGCGGATCTGCGGAACTTTCGAAGGGTGTTCGTTTCCAGATGGCGCCGAGGCGGGAATTTTTACATCCCTGGAATGCCGGGAGCAGGCGGCGTTGCGCGAAGCGGCCGAATCCTGCGATGGCATATTTTACAGGAGCGCAGGATTCTCGGAATCGAGACATGGATTACAGCAGGACGATTTTGCACAGAGAATAAAAGCACTTCCCTGATGCAGAAGTCTGAATTCGGATTCGATTCGTCCCGGTGATCAGATACTGATTCACGGCAATCAGATCATATCCGGTTCCGTCGAATTGACCGATCTGAATAGTGGGTTGAAAATCTTTTTTTACGGGCTTATCATTGACAAAGATGTCCACTGCGGTTCTGTTGCCGACGGCAAACGGAAATTTTTTGTTCGTTGCACAGCCGTATAATCTCAAATCGAGGGGTTTCACTCCGGACCAATTTTCCGGCAGATCGAATTGCATTTCGAGATAATCCAACCCCGGAGGATTACGATTGGTGAAGGCATATCCGATCTCCCAGGAGAAGGCGCGGATTTCTTCCATGAATTTGATTTCGGGTCCTGCGACTGCATCTTGCACCGGTACACCCGATTCGTCCACGTGCCCCATCTTAAGACTCGATTTCAATGTGACCGCGCGCCCTGAACCATCCAGATAAGCGGCGATATAGATCAACGGAAGATAGACGCCTTCGACGGATGCTTCCGTTCGATCCGGCGAAAGGAGAATCTTCTGCGGAGGCGGCGTGCGGTATCCTTCCATCTCGCCGAACCGTATTACGACTTCGCCGAGTTGCAGGTCCGTTTTTACGATGTTTCCCAGACCCGCAAATTCTTCATCCACATAGATTTTTCCGTTGGGCGGATGGGTGCTGATCCGCAGAGTCCCTCGTATGACTGCAACATCATCCTTCGCAGCAGATTGTACCACCGACTGTTGATGTGAGCGAATGGATGGTGCATCCTCTTCGTTCTTTGCCCGGGCAGGTGCGTCTTTGGCATTCGAGCCGGAAATGCGCGGATTCGCTTTGGACGGTTCTGGCTTTGGAGGGATCGGTTTTGCTGCGCCCGTGGAGGCGACATCGGAAATCGGTTCCGGCGGTAATGGGAGGAGGGTGAAATATAATTCCTGCGTCTTCCCGGCTTCCAATTTGACTAATTGCGTAGAGGGCTGAGCGAAAAAGCCATCTTTGCTGACTGTGATGCTGTATGTGTCGGGTCTCAACCCTTTGATCGGCACACCCGGTGCATAAGGCGTGCCGGACCCATTGATGACAACCGTCGCATCCGGTTGATCGGCGTGAATGAGGAGCGTCCCGCTGCCGACGCGAAGCAATAAAACCGCCAGCGCCAGCGCTGCTAAAACCGCGCCGATAACCCACAATGCGCCGAAGAAAGTGCGGCGGCGCATGCGCACGAGTTCTTGATCCTGACCGATGCCGTCGCGACGATAGAAAATCATAAGCGATTATTCCGAGAAAGCTAAAGATCAAGACAGAGAGCGAAACCGGTCTGGGTCGGAATCACTCGAAGCGAAGATTGAATCGGAATCTTTTCGCGATGTGGGGTCAATCCCACAATCAAGCAGGCTGCTGCGCCGGCTAAAGAGATCTGCCCCCAAGTCCTGTGTTTTAGGGATCTGTCCCGCAGCGAGTTGAATTCCAAACCGGCTTCTTCGCGCTCGACGGAATCCTGGTAGATTTGCGAGCTCTGCTGCAGTTGCGTGATGCCGATGTATCCGAAGAGAAGGGTGCCGCCTACTAAGGGCCAGAGCGGGAAGCGATAGATCGTGCGGTAACCAACAGAAAGCGTCTTCGCAGGTATATTCTGCGGGTTGCTGGACGATAGTTCCGGACTCGGCTGAATCTGAGCCTTATTCTTGATTACCGGATTCGACAAGGGGAACAACACCCGCCCCTGATCGTCTGTAACCTGGAAGACTTCGGCAGCCGTGTAGCGGACGGGATTTCTATCCGGGAGAGCGACTTCGATATAAGCGGGATCAATCTGAAGAATGGTGCCGGAAAGCACGGTGCCGTCTTGAAGATAGATGATATCCGCGCGCGCCGATCCGACCGAGACCAGCAGAATGGTGATGGCGATGAGTCTTTTCATCACGCACCCTCCAAGGTACTAAGAAATTTATGATCCATCACTCCAAATAAAGCTAAAGCAATTCCCGAAAAAAGTCAAGCAAATTCCAACTAACCTTGGGGGAAACAAGAAATGTGAACCGGTGGATCGTTGCGTTGAGTTATTGGAAGTATCAACCAGTCCTCTTGTTGCGAAGATCAGACGGATTGAGGTTGTGTTTTTTTAGTTTTAAATAAAAGTTCTGTCTGGGGATTCCGCAGACTTGCGCCGCCGCGGATACGTTTCCGTCGCTCTGTTCAAGCGCTTCGATCAAATATTGCTTCTCGAATGCTTCTCTGGCTTGATTGTAGGAGACAATATCCTTCCTTTCCTGGGGGATTTTGCCGATGCTGCGTCGGATTTCCTCCGGCAGATCATCGGGATGGATGATCTTTTTATTGCTCAGCGCGAGGATTCTTTCGATGGTATTCTCCAACTCACGGATATTTCCGGGCCAAGTGTAGTTTTTCAAGAGTTCTATCGCTTCTTCCGATATTTCCCGCTTCTCCATACCGGTTTTTACGGAAATATTATGAATAAAATGCTGAACAAAATCAGGAATATCTTCGCGGCGTTCTCTTAATGGGGGGAGATGCAGATGCAGGACGTTCAAGCGATAATATAAATCCTCTCGAAATGCACCGCTTTCAACCATCTGTTTCAGGTTCCTGTGAGTCGAAGCGATGATCCTGCAATCCACTTCGATCAGATCCTCGCCCCCGATTCGTTGGAAATTTCTCTCTTGCAAGACTCTGAGGAGTTTCACCTGCAGGCTCAGCGGCATATCGCCGATTTCATCCAGCAGGATGGTTCCCTGATTCGCCTTTTCAAAATATCCTACAGCGCGTTTCACGGCACCGGTGAATGCGCCTCGTTCATGTCCGAAAAGCAACGATTCCAGAAGTCCCTCTGGAATCCCGCCGCAGTTGATCACGACAAACGGTTTGCCGACGCGTGGCGAAAGAGCGTGAATTCTGCGGGCGGCGACTTCTTTTCCGGTTCCGGTTTCGCCCGTAATCAACACGGTCAAGTCCAGGGGGGCGATTCGTTCGATGGTGCGCAACACGCCGGACATAGCTTCACCGCCGACAAAATGCGGCTGTTTCAAGTGTTGCAATTCTATTTTCAGGGTGCGGTTTTCTTGTTCCAAACGGCGGGATTTCAGAACGCGCTTCACGGCGTGAGCGATGACTTCCGGATCAGGAAACGGCTTCTCGATGAAATCTTCCGCACCCAGCCGCATCGCCTTCACAACGGTGGGAATCGAGCCTTTGCCGCTCATCAGCAACACAGGGATATCTCCGTTCTTGGATTTGATCTTCTCCAAAAGGTCCACGCCGTTGAGGCCCGGCATAACGACGTCCGTCAAGACGAGGTCGTAGGGGTTCTTACCGATTTCCTCCAGAGCCTGTTCGCCGTTGGGACATAGCACTAGATCGCGATTCGGTTGTTCCAGCGCCAACCGGCAGAGCTCGCGGCTGGAATCTTCGTCATCTACAATCAGGATGCGTTCACGTTGTGAGTTGTTTCCTGAGGACACTCGATCACCTCGAAGTTTTCAGCGCTGTTTTCTGGCTGCGGCGGGATTTTGGAAAACGGGATGCGCAAGGTCATACAGGTTCCTTTTCGCAGTTCGCTGCGAATCTCGAATTTCACGCCGTATGGTTCCAGCACTTTCCTTGCGATCGGCAATCCCAATCCCGCCCCGCTGGGAATGCCGTCCTTGCGATTTCGGTTCTTGCTGCTGAAGAAGGGGAGAAAGACGAGATGGATCTCCTCCGGTTTGATGCCGATCCCAGTATCTTCGATTTCCAGTATGATTTCTTCTTCTGAGCGATAGCTGCGGATATAAAGATCATGAACAGCGCTTTCGGCTAGTGCTTCAATGGAATTAATCAGGATATTGATCAATGCGTGGCTATAATCCCCGTAAACGCCGTACACTTTCGGCAATTGCTCAGCTAAGCTCAGATGTTTCACCACGTTATGTTTGAAGAACAGATCCGCCTCCAGAAAACGCAATTCTTCTCTGATGATCTCATTTAAATCGAGCCATTCCATGCGCGAATCACCGGTCCTTCGCCAACGTCGCCCGATCGAAGTGATCAGCTCCATCATCCGCAGCGAATCCTGCTGGATCCTGGCGGGGATTTCCGCATCGGGGTTGCTGCGCGTCAGCAGTGTTGAGAATCCGAGAATGGAATTCAAAGGACCGTTAAGGTTGTGGAGAATCCCCTGAAAATACACGCCTAAAAAAGCCATCCGAGAAGCTTGAATCAGTTCCAGTTCAAGATCATTGCGCTCGGTTATATCCACAAAGGTTGACAGTGTCCCGATGAATTTTCCCGACGGATCTTCCAGGCGGCAGGTTGTGCGCAGCGCTTGAATGCGCCGTCCATCGGGTCGAATCCATTCCACCTCTTCCGTCGAAAACCCTCTTTCAGCATCCGAAATCGCACCCATTGACGGGAAAGATCTCTGTTTGCGAAGAATTTTCTCCGAGATTCGAATCTCTCTCCGTTCTTTCTCCCATGGGTCTGCGTTCCATCCCAGCAGTTCCTCCATCCGAGGATTCATAAAGATCACGCGATGATCCGCATCTTCTATCAAGACCCCTTCTTTCATCGCCAGAATCATCGTGCGAAAAGTAAGCAATTCATCCCGCTGACGGGAGAGCTGCTCCAGCATCTGATTGAAAGATATGGACATCGAAGCGATTTCGCCGCCGCCGATGACCGGTACCCGCTGCGAAAGATCTCCGGTTTTACGGATGGATTCCATCGTATTGGAGAGGGTTCGAATCGGATGTTCAATCCAGATTCCGAGGGTTAGAGCCGCCATTGCGATCAGGAGGAGCAGGGGTATGCCGAAGAACAACAGCGTCTTGTTGATGGATTCCTGCACGATGCCGGCAGGCGTGTTCGCACTCGTCCAGCC